>NZ_NASN01000013.1:0-61373 GCF_002142015.1 Gilliamella sp. A7 | reverse complement strand
ACTTAAGACAGTACTGTTAATGTGCATAGTTAGCTCCAATCGATTGCAATTTAGATGAGTATTAAAAATCATATTGATTTAATTTAATCATTTAATGTTATTTTAAGTTAGCTTATTGATCAATTTTAATATTACAAAACTATGATCCAGATCACATTACGATTAAAATGATTTATTTTAATCATTTTTATTGTTTTTTTGATTAAATAATCGGTATAATCCTAAAAATAGTTTTTTTTGAGTAAGATTAGTCAATGGTAAAATTAATAATTGCAGACGATTTCACTGGTTCTAATGACGCTGGTGTACAATTTGTTAAGAAAGGATTCTCTGTTGATGTTGTTTTTGATTGGCGATCTATACAGCCTTTAAAAACTCATATTAATGATAAGAAAGTTATGGTTGTTAATACTGAAAGTAGAGCAATCGAATATCACGAAGCACAAGCTAGAATTAAACAAGTTATTTTAAATAATCCACACTTACAACCTATTTATAAAAAAATTGATTCAACTCTGCGTGGTAATATAGGTGGTGAAATAGAAACATTACTGGCGACAACTCAAATTAAATTTGCTTTAGTTATACCAGCTTTTCCTAATATGAACCGTATAACTAAAAATGGTAAATGCTATGTTAATGGCATTGAACTAATCAATACCGAATTTGCTACCGATCCTAAAACACCTATTTGTTCATCTCGTATCAAAACCATTATAAAACAGCAAACAGATTATCCATGTGAAGAAATCAATATAGATAAAGTAAGAACTCATCAAATAGCAAAATGTATTGAAAACTTTGCAACTCAAGGAACTAAGATCATCATCATCGATGCTGAAACAAATCATGATTTAAAAACAATTATAGAACAAACTCAAGGATTACTAGATAAAGTTTTACTAGTAGGCTCGGCTGGATTAGTTGATTTCCTTTCGCCATCAATAACAGAAAAAACACCAAAATCAGAAAGACTAAATACAAAACCAATGTTAGTCATGGCAGGATCAATGAGCGAAATTACTCAACAACAGATAAATTATACCATTCAACATGATAATAACTGGAATGTAATAGATCTAAAAATATCAGATTTATTACCAGAACTATCAGCAACTACGTTAATAACATATAAAAATAAAATTCAAGAAATACTTGATAATAATCAACATTGTATTGTCAGAACCAGTACCAATAAGCAAGAACGAGAAAAAATCGATTTGTATTGCCAACAATATCAATTATCAAGAACCGAACTAGGTGAAAAAATCTGTAGTGGTTTAGGATTATTAGTTAAAAACATAAAGTTTAATAATTTATTTTTAACTGGTGGGGATGTAGCTATTTCCATTGCTAAATCTTTAGGTGCGATAGGTTTTACAATCGAGGGACAAGTTTGTGAAGGCGTCCCTTACGGTAGATTATTAAGCCATGAAATTTTAGATTATAAAATATTTACTAAAGCCGGTGGATTTGGAACAAAAGATATTTTTTTAAAAGCATTAAGATTTATTTAAAGGAGATAAATTGTGTCAAAAATCATAGCGATAACTATGGGAGATCCGGCAGGAATTGGACCGGAAATTATTGTCAAAGCACTACAGTCAGATATTGTAAAAAATATACATTCGATTGTAATTGGCTCGGCTGATTTATTAAAAAAACAGTTAAAAATGGGTTTATTTAGCGATGTTAATTTTAATGTTATTAATAGCGTGAGCGAGGCAGATTTCTCAAGCAATGTGATTAATATAATTGATATACAATTGGAAGATATCGATTCATTGCAACCAGGAAAAATTCAACCACAAGCAGGAGATCTAGCTTATCGATGTGTAAAAAAAGCAACTGAATTAGCACTTGCAGGCGAAGTTACAGCTATTGCAACAGCACCGCTGAATAAAGAGGCACTACACTCAGCTGGACACATGTATCCAGGACATACAGAGTTGTTAGCGAAGCTCACTAATAGTAAAGATGTCGCTATGGTACTTTATACTGATTCACTAAAAGTGATTCATGTTACTACACACGTTTCGCTGCGAAACTTTTTAGATAAATTGAGTAGTGATAGAATTGAAAAAGTTATTAAAATTGCTGATGATTTTCTCAAAAAAGTAGGAATTTCTGCGCCCAAAATTGCTGTAGCTGGCGTTAACCCTCACGCAGGAGAACATGGGCTGTTTGGTGATGAAGAAATAAAATTTGTTACACCTGCTATTGAAAAAATGCGACTTTGTGGTATTGATGCCATTGGTCCATGTGCACCCGATACAGTATTTTTACAAGCACATCAAGGTAAATTTGATATGGTTGTCGCAATGTACCACGACCAAGGTCATATTCCCCTTAAATTATTAGGCTTTTATGATGGGGTAAATATCGCAGCCGGACTACCATTTATTAGAACATCAGCCGATCATGGCACAGCATTTGATATTGCATGGCAAGGTATTGCAAAAGCCGATAGTATGATAGAATCAATCCGATTAGCGGAACTGTTATCTTAGTTAACAATAATTAGTAAACATAGAAAAATAGAAAGGGGAATTTTCAGTGGGAAAATACAATCGACTCGATCAAATCATGGATTATCTTAAGATTCATAACTTAGTCACAGTCGAAGAGTTAGTTATAGCTACTGAAGCCTCTCCTGCTACTATTCGTCGTGATTTAATTAAATTAGATCAACAAGGGGTAATCAGTCGAACTCATGGCGGCGTTACTTTAAATCGTTTTATTCCTAGCCAACCAACTACATCTGAAAAAATTCATAAAAATTTTAGTGAAAAACAGCTTATTGCTGATGTTGCAGCCGATCTTATTAAAGCTGGCGACTCAATAGCGCTCGATGCAGGTACCACAACTTTGGAAATTGCTAAAAGAATTACCCAAATGCCTGTCAGAGTTATTACATCAGATTTGCATATTGCACTTTTTTTATCTGAGTTTAAACAGATTGAAGTAACCATCATTGGCGGTAAAATTGATGATAGTAGCCAATCATGCATTGGTGAACATGGACGTTCATTACTTCTACAAATTAATCCCGATATTGCATTTGTAAGTTGTAATTCCTGGAGTTTAAGTAAAGGGGTAACCGCACCAACAGAAGACAAAGCATTAATTAAAGCAGGATTTGCTCAAAAGGCTGATAAAGTAGTGCTTGTTGCGGATAGCAGTAAATACAATTCTTATTCTTTATTTACTTCCATACCACTTAATCGTTTTACCGACATTATTACCGATAACCATTTAGATATCGAAACAGTACAACATCTTAAAAACCAGCCATTTAAGTTACATATTGCCAGTTAATATAAGTCACAGATAAATAGACAAATCATAAAATTTATTTATCTGTGATATTTGCCTTATTCAGAAATTATCCAACTATTTCACTATCTACAAAAAAGTAGGTAATCTCTCTTTCGGCTGATGAAATAGAGTCTGAACCATGTACGGCATTTTCTGTAGTGTTATCGGCAAAATCAGCTCTCAACGTTCCTTGTTCGGATTTACTTAAATCCGTGGAACCCATCAATTGGCGATATTGGTTAATAGCATCCTCACCTTCCAGCACTTGCACAACTATTGGCCCTGAAATCATAAAATTAACTAATTTATCAAAAAAAGGTTTATTTTGATGGTCAGCATAAAAGCCTTCAGCTTGAGACTTTGTCAACATGATCATTTTCATAGCAATGATTTTGAGTTTTGCTTTTGATATTCGAGTCTCAATCTCACCTATGACTTGTTTTTTAACAGCATTGGGTTTAATGATTGATAAAGTGCGTTGTATAGTCATGTGAGAGTTCCTTTATTAATCTGATATAAAAGTTAATCGAACAATTTGACCGCTTTCATCTAATAATAATAAACGATGTTTTCCTTTTTTGACCACTGTTAAAGCAATTTTTTCATTATTTTGAGAATTAGCCACTAAATCACCATCTAAAAACCACCATTTCTCTCCATAACCACCTTCCGGAGTGAGATCAATAGTCACTTGATCAACGCCCGGCAATGCTCTAATTAATTGTTTATCACGTATCCCAACAATATTAAGTGAAGTAAAGATATCTTTACCCATTATAGGACACGTTTTATCGATAGGCGGTAATATCGATTGTCTTCGTTCTTTAGTTAATAACCAGTTTTCTAGCGAAACAGGCCATAATGCTACCTGTTTTTTTTGCGCGCCTAAACAATCAGCTGCGACACGTTCCCCTCGCGCATTAACCCAAATATTTATCCAACCAGAACGGTAAATATTGTTTTTCAATTCGCTATAAGTACTTAATGTTGGTGGTACCATTTTATCCAATATCCATGCTGTTTTTTGTCGATGACAATTCACATCTGATTCAGGAAGGGGTTGTCCTAATGGCCAACAAATTTTCATAGAAGAGACTGATTCTGGTTTTTTATTAGAAGTAATAAGTCGATTTAAACGATTTTCTCTATTTAAAAGTATCGAATTAACTTGTTGCAAAATTGGCATTGCAGATATTGAACCATATTGTCCAGCTACAGGTGTACCGTCCGGTCGCCCAACCCAGACACCAATTAAGTATCTTGGATTAACTCCAACCGCCCAAGCATCCCGATAGCCATAACTGGTACCCGTTTTATAAGCTAACAGATTACTGTTAATTAGCATTTGCCTTGTTATCCAAGCACTACCATCAGAAATAAGTGGTTTGTTTATTAGTGGTTCCTTTTTAGTAAAACGTAACGGACTCACCTCACCATGCCTAGCAAATGCACTATAAGCACTAACAAGATTATCCATTCTTAATGAAGCGCCACCTAATATATAAGAAATGTTCGGTTCATTAGCTATAGAAGATAAAGGCAATCCAATACCTGCCAGTTTGGCGCTGAATCGCTTTGGACCATATAATTCGATTAATTGAACTGCGGGTAAGTTCAGTGATTTCCTTAGTGCCTCTGATGCACTAACTGGACCATAAAAACCTTCATCGAAATTAGTGGGTCGATAATCTGAGGTAATACGAGGAACATCTTGCAGTAAAGATTCAGAATGAATCATACCATCATCAATAGCAAAGGCATAAATAAACGGTTTTAATGTAGAACCCGGAGAACGTAATGCCCTAATCATATCAATTTGGCCAAAACGTTCTTTATCATTAAAATCAGCCGAGCCTACATAGCCTTTTACAGTCATATCAGTATGATCAACAACTAAAATAGCCAATGATGATTTAGGTGGTAATTGTTTTTTACGATTAACAGCTAAATCTTCTAAATTATATTGGAGAGACACATCAATGGTTGAATGAATAATATCCTCATTAGGATATTGTTGTTTTAAGCGATAAGCTAATAATGGAGCCAACTGAGGGGCCTTTCGTGGATAAACCCAAACCTCATCACGGCGTACTTGTTCAATCAAGTCATTTGGCCACACTTGATATTCAGCTAATCTATCTAGAACTTTGTCACGAGCTTGCTTAGCTCTTTCAGGAAACCTATCTGGTCGTAACCTACTAGGCGCTTGCGGTAACACAGCTAATAAAACTGCCTCACTACGGGTTAATGCTTTGGGCTGTTTACCAAAATAAGACCAGCTTGCAGCACCTATACCTTCAATTGTGCCACCATAAGGTGCGTGATTAATATATAAAGTGAGTATTTCTTTTTTACTATAATGTAATTCTAGTTGAAAAGTACGAAAGATCTGTTTTAACTTACCAAACAGTGTTCGATCATGAGGATATAATAACCGAGCCACTTGCATTGAAATGGTACTACCTCCAGAAACAATTCTATCATTCGATATATTTTGCCAAGCAGCACGCAGTAAAGAAATTGGATTAATACCGATATGATCGTAAAAATAACGATCTTCATAATTTAATAAAACGTCAAGGTAATAATCTGGAACTTCATCAAGGCTCACAGAATAACGCCAAATACCATTTTTATCGGCAAATCGCCATAATGGAGTTTCATCGTCGGCAATGACAGTTTGCGTAGTTTTATTTTGTGAAACAGATAATGGAAAAAGATAATCAGCAACAAAAAAGCTACTAACTAATAAAACCAGTAATACCAACAAAAATTTAAATAGTTTGTAAAAGAACTTTTTCATTATCGTTATTATATTACCCAGCTAAATTTATTCAGAAATAAAAAATTCCGCCAACTATATTGGCGGAATAATCATTTTTATAAAATGTCGCAGTGAAATTACTTATCACCATCTCCATTATTATCTTTTTTGCTAGGACTAGATATTTTCATCAAATCAAGTGATTGTCCTATAGCAAATCGCTCTGGTCGATACATCGACTCAACATAAGGATAAGGAATCATATAATCACCAGTAGTCACTGCTCTAACTAAATAAGCAACGCGTTTATGATATTTATTTTCATTGATATAGGTATTGATATTCACCGCAGCAACATATCTATCATCTCTAAATTCCTGATATTTAATCTCGTTAATATCATCACTTTTTAATAAATCAGCTACCCACGGAATTGTCGATAAATTTACACTGCTATTAGCAAGATTTTGATTTTCTAGCTCCAAACCTGCAGGTAAGAAATCAACAATCAAAGCATCATGCACTGCTTTTTGAGCTGTTACATCCAAAACGACAACCATCATTGAACCTACTTCTATATTCGATGGCATTATCTCTTTACCTTGTAAATCATAATAGGTTCGATTAATAGTTAATAAACCATCTTGCGATGTTGGTGCTGGAGGTGTTTTTGCATAACCTGTAACAGAAAATTTAATATAAAGTGGTTCATCATGAGCAGTGTTATCAATAGATAATCCTTGTGCTAATCCATTAAAATCATAGGAGTGAGAAACAATTGAATCAACATTATCAATTTTGCCATTGATTGAGACTTTGAATTGATTACCACTTTTATGTTGTTCTAATGTCCAACCAGCAATAAATAACGCATTTAATTCCTGTGTTGAGAAATAACGTTGATCATTTAATAAATCTGACAAATTAGATAGATAATTTGCTTGATTATTCTGAGCCATATTATTTTCAATTAATAAAGACAGAATTAATGACTGATCACGAACTGTACTACCATAATTGCCTAACCATCTATCATTATATGTATATGGAGTGGTAAAAACTAACGGCAGTAATTTGTCATAGGTTGCCTGATAACCATTTAATTTTGCAGTTACCGCTAAATGAGCTAATGGTAATGGTGAGTAGATAAATGATTTATCACTGCTAATTATTTTATCGGTTAAATAATTAATTTCATTACGCATTGCTGAAGTAATTTTCTCTTGTTTAGAAAGTATCATCAAAGCATAGGCTTTAATAGATAATTTATTAAACTCAAGAACGTCTAAATCACCGTAATAACTAAGATTATTAAATGCCGAAGCATCATAAATATATTGACCAATACGTGTCATTGCAGCATCAAGTGCTTTATCATTAACCTGATATCCGCGTTCTTTAGCTTGCAATAAAAAGTCTGTAGCATAAACTGTTAGCCAATGTTCTTCTTCACTATAGTTACTCCATAAACCAAAGCTTCCATTACTACGTTGCATTGATAAGATGCGTGAAATACCTGTTTGAACTTTTTCTCGGCGCTTTTCATCAGAATCAGTTTTAATGCCTAACTGCGCCAGTTGTTCACTGTTAGCATATAAAGATGGGAATAACCCACTCGTAGTTTGTTCTAAACAGCCATACGGGTAAGCAAATAAGCTTTTAATATATTGTGCAATATTTAACGGAGGTTGATTAGAAACAACTAATTGCCCTTCAACAGTATTTTCGATTAAACCAGTTAAAGCTTGGTCTGATAATTGCCAGCTTTCATTTGCATCTAATGCTACAACATAAGATCTTGAAGTTGCAGTATAAGCAGGTCTTACACCAATGGTCCAAGAACGACTAATATTAAAATCAGAATTATCTTCAAGTACAATGCCTTTTACATCTATAGTTATTTTCCCTTTACCATAACCATAATCGGCAGCAACTGGAATTTTAACAATATTTTTCTGCTTACTATCTAGTTTTACAGTAATAGATTGTTTCTCATTTTGATAAAGCAAACCACTAGTTGATACATCAATTTGCATGTTTTGCGTACTACCAGTCAAATTATGCAAATCTAATGCTAAAATCGCCTGATCACCACCAGATAAGAATCGAGGTGTTGTTAATTCAGCAATAACAGGAGCAGCAACTTTCATCGTTTTTTCAGCTCTACCAAAACGATTGTTATCCCATGCTTGCGCCATTATTCGTAGTTCACCATTAAAATCAGGCAATGGTAAGTTAATTATCCCTTCGCCTTCATCATTTAACTGAATAGTTTCAAGTTGTTGTGCTACAATTAGGACTTCATTTGATGTTTTTTTACCACCAACAGTCATCGCATCACCACCGAAGCTCATATTAACATTACGACCTGAAGCTTCAATCAATTTACCATAAACATCGTAAATAGAGGCATCAAAGCGTTTACGACCTAAAAATCCTGTATAAGGATCGGGTGTAACAAAATCAGTAATATTTAATACACCGGAATCAACTGCAGAAACCAAAACTGTGACTTTTTTATCCTTTTGAATAAATTGTTTATCCAATTTAATTTTTATTGGCACAGTAGTTTCTGGTTCAACTTGAGCGGGTGCATTTATAGCAACATTTAACTGCCGGTCTGTTGTGTCAATTGGTAAATATAATAACCCAATTGCTCGTTTAACTGTTTGTACAGCAGCATCTGTCGATGGACGAATTATCATAGTATTAATATAAATATCATGTCGTCCCCAATTTTCAATTGGTATATCAACATCTAAACCATTTTTATCAATAGTTATTGATTTTTTCCAAATGGTACCACCATTGCTTTCTAAAGAGATATAACCGGAGCCAGCAACTGGTGCCTGCACATTCACTCTGGCTATATCGCCAACTTTATAAGATGGTTTATCAATAGTTAACTTAACTTGATCTGGCCGTACAGATTTTGTGCCACGAGTATTATCTTCCCAATCATAACCTGCCCAAAAACGGAAACTTGTCACAACATTAGTTCGAGGATCAACAACTTCAACGCGATAAGAGCCATAATCAGTTGGTTGAAAACTTATTTTTGTTGTACTATCTGCATCAATAGATAATTGATTTTCTGAAACCACATATTCACTAGAATTATAATTTAATCGCCAACCATCATCATCTGACCAAGTCCAATAATAATTACGACGCTCGCGAATCAACCGAGCTTTTAATGAATTTGTAGCTAACTTTTCACCTTCAAGATTAATATAAGCAATTTCAAATTCCGCATTATGACCAACATCTACAGTAGGACGACCATAATAATCATCACTGTTCCAATCATAATATGGTGAATCCTCAAATAGCGCTCGAATTGCAGGTAATTTATCTGCTGGCCATATATTTTGTGTCGCATAACGTGTAACCGGTCGACCTCCTGAATCAAGTAGACTTGCTTGTAAAATCAATTTAGCAGGAGACTGTAATCCAGACCAATTATTTTTGCTAACCTCAATTTGAGTTAAACCATCATCATTCAACTCAACTTCAAAAGAATTAAGCTCACGATATAGGCTTTCGTCTGCCACTTTTCCAATTTTGAAGTCAGCTAGGCCAGTAATTGAATCGACGGTCTTTAAATAGAGATTAACTTCTAAACTGTTACCTATTGCTGGTTCACCATATAAATACCAACCTTTAACATCAAAGTGAATATCTTCGTTATTAAGAACCGCCCCACTTGCAGTGCTTTTGATTTCCATTGCCATGCGCTCAGGCAAAAACTCTTCAACGTGAAACCTCCACAAGCGATAATCATCATCGCCTAAATTAAAACGAATTGCCCATCTACCTGTTGCGGCATCATAAGGAATATCAAACGTTTGCTGATATAAACCATTTAAATCAGCATTACTTTTTAATTGGTAATTTTTAATCACTCGACTATCAGGAGAAAGAATATCAACAATGATAGGTTGATCTGGTAATGATTGCCCATCAGCATTACGTAGTAATGCATTAAAATAGACGGTTTCTTCTGGACGATAAAGATCACGAGGTCCGAAAACAAACAATTGTTTTTGATAATAAGTACTACCGGACAAATTGAAATCAGTCAAATTAAGCGAATTACGATCAATATTAACAAACGAAGTTTGCAGGCCATCGCTGGCTGTTAATAACGAATAGTCATAATTATTACCTAGGTTAAATTCAGCATAACCATCTTGATCTGTAACTGCTGAAATTGTATGACATTTTTTACTATCTTCTTTACGACACATTAATGATAAATTAATATTTGCTAATGGTTTACCATTATCTAAACCATGAGTCATTACTGCTATCTTGGCATCTTTATAACGATGAACTGACACACCAATATTACTAATTGAAAATAAAGTTGCTGGATTTGATTCGTTATAAATACCTGCTTCATTCATCACAGCAATATAAACACCTTCTTGATTAAGTTCAGCAATATTAGCAAGGTTTACTAGAACTGTTTCTTGTGCATTAGGTTTTGGATGAAGATCGAATCTTGATGAATAAACTAAATCAGCATATTTAGTCAATTCTTTTGAACGCCAAATCGAAAGCAAATCAATAAAACCAAAATCATCCACTAATTTAGATAATTTTTCTGGTTTAATTTTAAAAAAGTTAATATCAATTTTATTTACATTCAGCGTTGTGACAGGTAATCCGCTCATAGATTTACTTGGCAGTAATATACCTGAACTTGCAAAACCTACTGTCGGTTGGCGGTCTTGAGTAGTAATTTCTTTTTGATAAACAGATTGTATGTGACTATCGTTAATAGCTGACAATAATTTATCAATGGTTAAAACCAGTTGTCGATTTGGTTGAAGATAACGGTGTCTTAGTTGTAAACCATTATCAGATAATTCCCAAGCGCCATCAACATTACCTGTTTTTTTGTCAACTAATCTGAGTAAATTAGAAAAATTTAATTTAGGATTAAGTGGTACTGAAAAAGTTACCACTAATGTACTTGAGCCATCAAGAATAACCTCAGAACTGTCAATAACAGTTAATTGTTTACCTTTATACTTTTCAATTAACTCTGGTGTTGGGTTAAAAACATTATGAGATTCAGATTCAGTTTCTGTTTCAGTTTCAGTTTCGACTTTCGCCTCAGTTAAAGTTTCTGTTGCAACAGCATCGGTTTTATTGTCAACGACATCTGTTGCCACCTCACTTTTATCAACCTGCTGCGGCTCTACTGTTTTATCTTTCTGATTATCACAAGCACATAGCATC
Organism: Gilliamella sp. A7; assembly: GCF_002142015.1. NCBI lineage: Bacteria > Pseudomonadati > Pseudomonadota > Gammaproteobacteria > Orbales > Orbaceae > Gilliamella > Gilliamella sp. A7. Next base: position 50,041 of record NZ_NASN01000013.1, on the reverse strand, counting down.
AAAAATAAACTTAACACTGCTAAGTGTTTTATCAATCTCATTATTTCACCTAATCCCTTACAGTTACAATAAATGTTTTGGCTGTTTTTTTAGCAATATTATGCACTTTCAGACAAGGTTTGGCAAAACTTCTTTAATAAGATTTTTACTTTTTTTTTAATTAAGTTCTGAATTTTGTTAAAATTTTGAGGAACGGCCTTTTTTGAGAGGAAGATAAGCAGTTAGAATTTATTATATTAACAATAAACTTTAACTGCTGAATAAGTAATACCCCTTATAAGTAAACTTAAAGTCAAGTTTTTAAGATTTGATAACCAGTTTTTTCAAAATGAAATTTAAAATAATTCCGTATAACGGTAAAAAGAATAATCCACAGATAATAATTTTAAAGCTATAATCGATAATAGCAATTTCAATCCAATGAGCAGCCATAAATTCGTCATTAGTTTTATAAAACGCTATAGCAAAAAAAACAATAGTATCAATACCATTCCCTAATATTGCCGAAGCAGAAGGTGCTACCCACCATGCTCTATTTTTTCTTAAATAATTAAAAACGGTAATATCCATTAACTGTCCAACTAGATAAGCGGCAAAGCTAGCTAAAGCAATCCGGAAAACAAAACTATTAAATTCAGATAAAGCAGCAAATCCCATCCAATGAGTATCCAAAAATAACACTGAAACCCCGTAAGAAAGTAGCAAAGCAGGTATCATTACCACAAAAATTATTTTTCTGGCTAAACTAGCGCCAAAGACCCGAATAGTTAAATCCGTAGAAAGAAAGATAAATGGGAAGGTAAAAGCCCCCCAGGTAGTATGAAAATCAAAAATATCAAATGGGATTTGTACTAGATAATTGCTTGAAGCGATAACCAAAATATGAAAGAACGAAAGCCATCCAAGTGCTTTCATCTGTTCTACATGAGTAAATGGTTTAGTTTGTTCTGAATTAACGTTCAGATACATAAGTTTTTCCTTTTTTAATGGGGTAAGTGAACCCAGTGTTACAATTAGTTTGAATGTCTAAGATAATCGGTTAAACCTTTATCTCGAAGAATACAGCTAGGACATTTACCACAACCACCATCAACGCCATAATAACAAGTATGGGTATATTTTCGAACATAATCCAAATAACCGAGCTTATCGGCTATCTCCCATGTTTGAGCTTTAGTGAGATACATCAATGGTGTAATGATATTAAAGTGATAATCCATAGCCAGATTCATCGATACATTCATTGATTTAATAAAGATATCTCGACAATCAGGATAGCCACTAAAATCAGTTTCACAAACACCGATAATAATGTCGCAAATATCGTGTTGTTTGGCATAACATCCAGCTAGAAGTAAAAACAGCATATTACGACCATCAACAAATGTATTAGGATAATCAGTTTCCTTCGTGGCAGTAATTTCTTGAGAGTCATCAATTAAAGCATTATTGGTTGTCTGTTTAATCACAGAAGTATCAATAACAGTTTGTTTGACACCAAGATCTTCAGCAATCCATTTAGCTTTTTCCAGTTCAATTGCATGACGTTGGCCATATTGAAAACTAATGGTTTCGACATTTTCACGACCATAATCAGCAATAGCTTGCAATAAACATGTGGTAGAATCTTGGCCACCAGAAAAGATAACAAGTGCTTTACGATTTTGCATTTTTAACTATTCCTGTAAAAAGATTAACGATTATCGATTTTTTCAGGATAAAGGTCATGATTAGCTAGGCGATTCACGGCTATTTGTTGCCAATCAGTACCTGCTTTACCATAATTAGCATAAGGATCAATAGATATTCCACCTCGGGGAGTAAATTTACCCCACACTTCTATATATTTTGGATCCATCAATTTAATCAGATCTTTCATGATGATATTAATACAATCTTCATGATAATCACCATGATTGCGGAAACTGAATAGGTAAAGCTTAAGCGATTTACTTTCTACCATTTTAATATTTGGCACATAAGAAATATAAATAGTGGCAAAATCAGGTTGCCCAGTTATTGGACAAAGACTGGTAAATTCAGGACAATTAAATTTTACAAAATAATCGTTTCCTGGATGTTTATTATCGAATGTTTCTAAGATTTCTGGACAATAGTCAGTAGGATAGCGAACGGATTGATCGCCTAGTAGTGTTATATTACTCATTTTTTTCCTTAGTTTTTTAGCGTGGGAGGTTCACGAACCACGTAATCAGGCGCACACCATACTCTTTTTAAATAAAAAAGTCCAGTTTAAGCAAAGTTGAGTATATTAATAAAAAGCACCATTAATACTAGATCAATGGTGCTTATTTAGTTATAACTTAGTAAAAAAATGTGAGGAAAGCACTTTTTTACGCCGAATATAACTTATTTGTTGGTCAATTGTTTGTAATAATCAGCAAGCTTATCTTTAGCATCAGCTAATTCTTTTTCGGCATCATTTAATTTCGCTTTTAATGCATCGATTGTATCTTGATGAGCATTAATCTTGTCTTTTGCATACTCTTTAGTTTTTTCAGCTAATTCTTTGGTTTTATCTGTAACATCTTTAGTTTTTTCAACTACTAATCTTTTATATTTTTGTTCTAAAGTCTCATCAGTACAATTGGTATTAACTTCTTGCAATGCTTTTTCAAGACCTGTCACTTCATTACTATTATTTGCTTTTTTAGCTTGTTCTATTTTTGTTTCAATTGCTTGCTTTTTAGCATCGCAATTTAATCCTTGGTTTTCATCATTACTTGATGCATAACTATTTACCGAAAATGCAGTAACTAAAGTGATAATGCTTAATTTACTTAATAACCTTATTGCTGATTTCATATTGATTCCTCTTAAGTTTATTTTCTTAATTGAACACAATCTACTTTATGATCTTCACCTTTGGTTAAAATTAAACTTGCTCGTTCCCGTGTAGGTAGGATATTTTCAATCAAATTTAATTCATTGATATCTCGCCAAAGGCGGTTAGCAATATTCATGGCCTCTTCCTCAGGAAGCTTTGAATAATGGTTAAAGTAAGAGTTAGGATCGCTAAATGCCCCAGCTCTAAATTTTAAAAATCGGTTGACATACCAATCGTGTAATAATGGTATTTGTGCGTCGACATAGATTGAGAAATCGACATAATCTGAAACAAATACACGATTACTAGCTTGACTATAGTTTATGCTGCCTTGTAGAACATTTAATCCTTCAAGAATTAAAATATCAGGACTATCAACAACAATATGTTCATCTTCAACAATATCGTAAACTAAATGAGAATAAACGGGCGCCTTAACTTCTGCCTGTCCTGACTTTACATCAGCAACAAAATTAAGTAATTTTTTGATATCATAGGATTGTGGAAATCCTTTTTTATTCATGATACCACGTTCTTCAAGATAACGATTAGGATATAAAAAACCATCAGTTGTCACCAATGCAACTTTCCGATGCTCTGGCCAACGAGTCAACAATGCCTGTAGGACACGGGCGGTAGTGCTTTTACCAACAGCTACACTACCTGCAATACCAATAATATAAGGTATTTTTTGACTTTTTCCTAAAAATTTTGATAACACTGCCTGACGGCTAAAACTGTTGCTTATATAATAATTGAGTAATCGAGATAAAGGCAAGTAAATTTCACTTACCTCATCCATGGATAAATCTTCATTAATACCTTGTAATGAAGTCAATTCTTCTGGCGTTAAAGTCATTGGTACCGCATTACGCAAGCTCGCCCATTCTTGTCGGGTAAATTGCATGTAAGGACTCAAATGATTTGTCATATTTTGTTCTCTATTGCTAGCTGATATAAATAATTTGGCTCAGATTATACTAAATCTATTTTTTTACAATCATAAATTGGTATTATCTCATGCTCATAGCTATATTGATGACTTACTGGTAAAATACATTTAGTGAGTTAATAATCAGATATTAAATTGAGATTGTATGTTAAAAAATAAATCAAAACAAAAACCTAAAAAAAACCGCCAAGAGATTAATGAAGAATCTCGTGAGTTGAAGCGCAAACGTAAGCATAAAGGTTTACCTAGTGGTTCACGTTTCAATGGTCAAGATAACAATCAAAGTAACAAAACAACTAAAGCAATAAAAGATCCTCGTATTGGCAGTAAAAAACCAATTTCATTGGTAGTAGATGATAATTCATCTATTAAAAAGGTAGATAAAATTAATCAGTCCAAAATAACTAAAGCTAAATTAACACCACAACAAGAATTAGAACAACTTGAAAATGATACTAAATTGGATCAATTACTAGATTTAGTTGAACAAGGTAAAACCTTAACTGACGAACAACAGACTTATCTTGATAATAAACTAAATCGTATAGACAAACTTATGCAACTATTAGGTTATGAAGATGAAGATTTCGAGGATGAACAAGAAGAAATAAAAGAAGATATCGTCAGTCTACTGAAACGTAATTAATTTAGTTTTAATTAAATATGTGTTAAAAACATCAATAATCTTATATACAAAATAATCACGATAAAGAGTCGTATACCATGCCACTATTGATTATGCTATGTTTATATTTAGGATTATTTATTTGCACTTTATTATATTTAAAAAAAACAAATTACATTAAATTAAAAACACAAATAAGAGCAAAACAACGTAATACAGCAAAACGTTATGGAAATGACAATGTCAAACGCAGGACTAAATAAAAATGTGATTCAACCCCTATTATGGGATCAAGCGTTAATTGAAAAATATAATTATTCAGGTCCAAGATATACCTCTTATCCAACAGCACTTGAATTTAACGAACAGTTTGCTGAACAAAATTTCATTTTAGCGACCAAACTTTATCCTGAACGACCATTATCGCTTTATATACATATTCCGTTTTGCCATAAACTTTGTTATTTTTGTGGTTGTAACAAACTGATTACACGACAAACCCATAAAGTCACTAAATATCTTGATGTATTAGATATCGAGATTGCTAAACAGTCCGAATTATTTAAAAACCGGACTGTTACACAAATGCATTGGGGAGGAGGAACTCCTACTTTTTTAACTGATGCTGAAATTAGCCGCTTGCTCTCTTCAATAAAAAAACACTTTAACTTTGCTCAAAATGCCGAACTATCCATTGAAATAGATCCAAGAGAAATAAGTCCACAAACGATTGATCATCTAGCTAATGTTGGCTTTAATCGGTTAAGTATGGGGATCCAAGATTTCAATCATGAAATTCAAAATTTAATTAATCGTGAGCAAGATGAAAACTTGATCCGTTCACTAATTACTCAAGCAAGAAAAAATAACTTTCGTTCTATTAGTCTAGATTTAATTTATGGATTACCAAAGCAAACTGTTGAAAGTTTCACGGAAACATTAAATAAAGTGATTGATATTTCGCCTGATCGATTAAGTGTTTTTAATTACGCACATTTACCTAGCCGATTTGCTGCACAACGTAAGATCAAAGATAATGATTTACCTAATGCAAGTCAAAAATTGAAAATTTTACAAACCAGTATTGAAAAATTGACTCTCGCTGGTTACCAATTTATAGGTATGGATCATTTTGCAAAACCAACTGATGAGTTAGCTATCGCACAACAACAGAACAAGTTACATCGCAACTTTCAAGGTTATACCACTAAAGGGGATGCTGACTTACTTGGTCTCGGTGTATCAGCAATAAGTATGTTGGGAGACAGCTATGCCCAAAACCAAAAAGACTTAAAAAGTTATCAAAATCAAGTTGAACAAAAAGGACATGGTTTATGGAAAGGATTTACCTTAAATCGTGATGATAAAATACGTCGAGATGTTATTAAACAACTTATTTGCCATTTCCAGCTTGATAAAAAGCAGATTGAACAATATTACCATATCCAATTTGATGACTATTTTGCTGAAGATTTAAAACTGCTTGCACCACTAGAACAAGATGGATTGGTTGTCGTTAATCAAGATAGCATTAATGTTCGACCTAAAGGCCAGCTTCTAATTCGCAATATTTGCATGTGCTTTGATATTTATATGCGTCGATTGGTACGACAACAACAGTTTTCACGCGTGATTTAATTGAATAAATTCACGCATGACCATTTAATGATACTGATTTAAGTGTTAATGACTGGCTAAATAAACCTTAAATTTAGTCGTTTGAGCAATAATTTCAACACTTTTAAATGTTTCATCTAAGATCGATTGATATGGTAAAAATGAATTTGCCACAATACAAAGATAGCCATTTAGTTTTAAGTGTTTTTTTGCTTCCTTAATCAACTTGTTAACTGCGGTATAACTTGTTTCTTTGCCATCGTGAAAAGGTGGATTAGAGATGATTAAATGATATTTATCGCTTATATCTGAAAATACATCACTAGCAACAACTCTTGCAATAATGTTATTAGCAGCTAAAGTCTCTTTACTTGATTCTAATGCAGTACTACTTACATCAGTTAATGTTAAGCTTATATCTTGATTTAGTTTACCTATTACTGTTGATAATATGCCCGAGCCGCAACCAACATCAAGGATATTTCCTTTGATAATATCACTATGATCCATAAGTGCATTTAATAACAGCTCACTTCCTGCATCTAAGGCTTTTTGGCTGAAGACACCTGGTAAGCTTTTAATTTCGATATCCTGATTTTCAATCGTTAAGTGATAACTCAACCACCAGTCTTTTACTTCAAAAGCCAAACGACTATCAGCTCGAAAATGATATAAACCACATCGTCTTGCACTATCTATTTTTTGGATAGAACCAAAGTCACCTAACAGCCCTTCCACACTTTTCACCCCAGAACGATTTTCACCAATGATAAAAATATCACTATCTTTAGGCATATTGTTCAATAAATAGGATAACTGAAATTGGGCTTCACTCTTGGTTTTAGGCCAATAATAAATGAGGGTATTTATATCAGTATAAAAAGATGTATCAGGATAGAGCGAAAATATAGCGCTATTGGCTCGTTTACTATTTTTAAAGCTTAAAAAAGTATGATATTGGGAACAATGAATCTTAACTATATTTGCTGAAATAACCGCAGGATAATTATCTTGAATATCACCAGCAATAAGGATATTTTTATCATCAAAAAATGACTGATGACGTTCAAGTACTTGGCTAGCTGGAGTAAAAACAGATGTTGCCATAATGCCTCAATGAAAAACCTTTATAAATTGAAGCGAAGATTATACAATTAACTTCCTTTAATCCCTAGTAAAACCGTAATCTGATAATGACACAAACTGATTGGTATCTTAAACAGTGTAATATTACTCAATATGTTTTACGCAATTCAACCGTTTTTCAGGGTGAACTTGCGACTCATATAGACGATAAAATTCGTTTAATTGTTGTTGCTAAACAAAAACCAACACAAAAAATATATTACGATATTTTAAAAGCCATCCGTTTAACAGAAGAACAAGTGTTATTTCTTACCCCTTCGCAATTAATTATTTCGGCGGATGAAGTAAAAATAGTGACATGGTTTATAGATGTGCTTAGCAATGAACCATGGCAAAATAGTTTAACCATTAATACCTGTGATTTAGATTCGCTAGCTAAAGATCCACACCAAAAACGTAAACTTTGGCAGCAGTTATGTAAATATGAAAACAATTTCCATCCTGAATGAACATGATTTAACGGAAGCATATGAGTTAGAACTCATATGCCACCCTATTCCTTGGTCCAAAGAAACTTTTTTTTCAAATCAAGGGGAACGTTATATCAATCTTAAAATAACTGTTGGTAATAAGCTAGTCGGCTTTTGTATTTGCCAACAAGTTGCCGACGAAGCAACTTTATTTAATATTGCAATACATCCTGCATACAGACAACAGGGATTAGCTAAAGCATTATTAAATCATTTAATTGATAACTTAATAGCCATTAGCTCACCGCAGGCTATTTCAACTTTATGGTTGGAAGTTAGAAAATCTAACACGCCAGCAATTGAGTTATATCATTCAATTGGCTTTAACCAAATAACAGTAAGAAAAAATTATTATCCGACAGTTGATGGTCATCAAGAAGATGCAATTATTATGGCTTACACATTAACGCTATAAATTAATTTAATGGGAATAATCATGCAAAAAAAAACAGCACTACTATTTGTCAATGGCGAACCACCAAAAGATATTCCCAGTAATATAAAAGATTATACTTATATTGCCTGTACTGATGGAGCCTATCATAGCTATTTATTTACATCAGCCATTGAACCTGATTTTATTATCGGTGATTTAGATAGCATAGACTCAACTAGGGCAATTCCGTCAAAAACACAAATTATTCATACGCCAGATCAATCTAAACCTGATTTTGAAAAAGCATTATTATTTTTGAATAGTAAAGGTGTTACATCATTTACAATATATGGTGCATCAGGAGGAGCCAGTGATCATTTCTTAGGTAACTTATCTATAGCAATGCAATACTATCATCAGTTCAAAATGATGTTTTATGACAATTATTGCCATTTTTTCTTCGCTGATCATCATCAGATTATCCACCACGTGAAAAATCATATTGTTTCGTTAATGCCATTGTCTACAGTAACTAATTTGACTATAACAGGCTTTGAATATCCTTTAACTGACCAAACATTAGTTCTTGGCGGCTACATTAGTTTGCGTAACAAAGCTATCGATGATAAAGTACAAATCTCTTTTAAAAACGGTGATTTACTAATTTTGATCCAAAATGATTTCAATTAGATTGACATAAATATTTACATTACTTTACAATACTATTACAAACAATTAGCGTGATTTTGGTGAAAGGAACCGCTCTATGATAATAAAAAAACTTACTGTGCTTGCTTGTTCTTCTCTCGTTTCTTGCATGGCTTTTGCGCAGAACGATAGTGTAAGCATTACAGATAAGATAGTAGATAGTTTTCTCGCTTGTGATAACCAATTTTTTAAGCAATTGGCTGAAAATAAAAAATTATTCAGCGAATATGTTGATTTAACAACAACAGATAATGTTACTTATATTCCTGTAGAATCAATTTATCAACAGAACAAAGATAAAGTTAATTTCAAAAAACCTCTTAAATACCACGGATTAACAATAACTGGGTATCAAAACATCTATATTCCAACCAATTTATCTGGACAATATTACTATTGGGGCTTTATTTTTGATAATAGCCAAGAAGAAATTACTAATACACTTAATAATTTAAAATGGTTAAAATATAATAATGCTGTTTATATTGCCAATGCCAAAATCTATGATCGCAATACAAAATCACCGGTATGGCAAGATAATCCCTACTCAATTGATGGTGTTGTACCAAAACTTGGTACCATTGAAAAATCACTTTATCTAGAAGCCTTTACTGATAATCAAAACCGTGTACTTTGTTCCATCCAAGGTGATATAAAGAAAGACATTCTTTATAAAGATCGTCCAGATATGAAACCACTTGACGACCAAATGGATAAAGAGCGCCAAGAAAAGATCAAAGCTTATAAATTGAAAAAACAACAAGAAAAAGAACAAAAAGAAGCCCAAGAAAAGCAATCTCAACCCCAACAAGATAAACCAGTTGAAAATAGCTCAAAAGAGGGAGATAAAATTTAAATGAAAAAATTATGTTTATTTTTAATGCTCTTTTCTTTTACAGCTATCACTCATGCAGAAGAAAAGAAACCACTTACTGAAGATGAATTAGCAGCTCAAGCTAAAGAAGTAGAAGTAATGCTAAGTAATCCTAAAATAGGTGAACAATTTACTCCTCTATCTAAAACTGATGAGGATAACACCATTGGTTATGCCTATCTTGATAAAAAATCCATAAAATTACATCCTTATAACGATAAAATTCGAATTTTTAAGGAAGTTACCAATTACATTCCAGCATTAGTTCAAGATATTGATAATGTAAAAACACCATATCACACAGTAGTTGTTAATCATTATGCTAATTGTGATAAAAAAGAAATTGCTAAAGGTAAAATTGAACTTATCGAGAACTATTTTGCCGAAGGTAAACTAGTAAATACTATTGATATTCCAAATCGTTGGACGAGAGCAGATAAAGGCGATGAAAAGCATAAATTACTCGTTATTGCCTGTTCATTACCATTAAACAATTAATTCTATTTTCATTCGTTTTTACTCTTGCCACCTAGCGGTGGCGGAGTATTTTTTTTTATGTTAATATCAATTTATTAACTGTATATTTTAATCACATCAATATGAATATCACGCAATTCCATGCCTTAACCGATCAACTTTTTTACCAAATCGAATTATATCTAGATAAATACGCTGACGAACACGATATAGACTTAGATTATGAAACTAATGGCAATGTTATTACCATTAGTTTTCCAAACAATAGTAAAATTATTGTTAATACTCAAGAACCACTTTTTCAAGTTTGGTTAGCAACACAAAAACAAGGTTATCATTTTGATTTAATTAATGAACAATGGATATGTAATCGAACAGATCAACCATTTGAAGAGATATTTGCTTCGTCAGTGCAAGAGCAATCTGAGCAATAATTATAATGATCAAAAAAGGATACTAAGTTAAAAGTTAGTATCCTTTGATTGTTTAGTATTTTATTATTTACATTAAGGTAAGATTTGCCAGTTTCACAACTAGCCATTTAACCCCTTCGTTAACAAAAGCAATTTGCACTCGTCTATGTTCACCTTCGCCATCTAAATTAACAATGGTACCTTCACCAAAACGATTATGCTTAACTTTCCTACCTAATGTGTATCCATCACTTTCTTTTTTCTTCTTAATATATGACTTTTTACGATCTTGATAGAATTGCTCATCTTTAGTGAAAGTATCATCATCATTATTATTAAATGATGTTAAATTAGCTCGGTAACTGATTTCTTGTAAATTATCAACTGGTAATTCTGCTAAAAAACGTGATGGCAAATTACGCTCTTCACGCCCATAAAGCCGCCTTAGTTCAGACAAAGAGAGCGTTAAAAACTTACGTGCTCGGGTAATACCGACATAAGCTAAGCGTCTTTCTTCTTCCATTTTGTCTCGTTCTTGAGAGGAACGTTGTGCCGGAAAAATACCCTCTTCCAATCCAACAATAAAAACATTGTCAAATTCTAATCCTTTTGCTGAATGTAAAGTCATTAATTGCACCGAATCTTGTTGATTTACTACGTCACGGCTTTCAAGAGAGGTAAATGCTAAAAATGATTCTAAAACAGTTAAGGTTTTGCCTGTTTCATTGTCTTGAATTACATTATCTTGGTTAACTCTAAAAAATTGCTCTGCAGATGAAACAAGCTCCTCTAGATTATCCAATCGTGCTTGTCCTTTGATGCCTGGTTCTTGTTCATACATTTGCAATACGCCAGATAATTTAATAATTGCATCTAGTTGTTTATAAAATGGTAATTCATTAACTTCGACATGAATAGATTCCATTAATTCTAAAAAACGACTAATACCTGAACGTTGCCTTTCAGTTAAAGCATTTTTTTGGATCAGCATTAAACATGCATTCCATAACGAAATATTATTTTGTTTAGCACATAATCTAACTTTGTCTAAAGTGACATTACCTATTCCACGAGTTGGAGTATTTACCGTAGTTTCAAATGCCATATCATTATCATGGTCATGCAATAATCGGAGATAGGCTAAAGCTAATTTAACCTCTTGCCTTTCATAGAATCTTATCGAACCATAAATTTGGTAAGGTACGCCAGCTTGTAATAAAGTATCTTCAAAAATACGTGATTGCACATTATTACGATATAAAATGGCACAGCTAGCATAATTATGACCATCGTCATGATATTTTTTTATTTGTCCTACAACAAACCTTGCTTCATCAATATCGTTGAAACCGACATATAGTGAAATTTTTTCTCCGTCACCACTGTCGGTCCATAAATTTTTACCTAACCGATTTTGGTTGTTAGCAATCAATTTATTTGCAGTATCTAAAATAATGCCTGTCGATCGATAGTTTTGCTCTAGGCGAATAATTTCAGTTTCTGGATAATCATTGATAAACATTTGTAAATTATCAGCATTAGCTCCACGCCAACTATAAATTGACTGATCATCATCACCAACAATCATTACATTCGCGGTGTCTCCAGCTAATTTTTTCACCAGCCAATATTGGATTTTATTAGTATCTTGAAATTCATCTATTAATATATTTGAAAAACGATGGCGACAATAATTTAAAACATTTTCATTACTACAAAGCAACTCATATGCTCTCAAAATTAATTCTGAGAAATCAACATACCCAACTCTGTCGCAAATTGCTTGATAATCACGATAAATTGTTTGCCACATTACTTGTTTCGGATCTTCTGGTTTTAGATTATCTGCCCTAAGACCTTTTTCTTTTTGTGTGGAAATAAAATTAGCACACTCTTTTGGTGACCATTGCTTTTCATCAATTTTCAGTTCACGAAGAATTCGTTTAATAAGACGAATCTGATCTTCACTATCAATAAGTTGAAAATTTTCGGGTAATTTAGCTTGCTGAGAAAACATACGCAATAAACGGTGGGTTAAACCATGAAAAGTTCCTACCCACATACCATTTAGGTATCCTTCACCGACTAAAGTTTGTATTCGCTCTTGCATTTCAGCAGCCGCTTTATTGGTAAAAGTAACAGCAAAAATAGAGTTAGGAGAATAATTTTTTTCAACACACAACCAAGCAATTCTATGAACTAATACACGTGTTTTACCACTTCCCGCACCCGCAAGAACAATGGTATATTGACTATCAGTTGTAACAGCATTTTTTTGTTCTGTGTTTAAGTCGGTTAATAACGACTGTTTATTTTCCATTATGTGTTAACCCATCGCAATTATAGCAACCATTAATTAATATTAATGTTGTATATATTTTTAATTTTTTCATTGTATTTATAATTATTTCAAGTAGAGGGTATAAAAGAATAAAGACAGATATTAAATGCAAATCGCATTCAACTTCACTGTCTTTTTATACATGTATGCAATGAATTATAACAGATTATCTAATTCTGGCAATTGCGTTATTTCAATATGCGGTAAACATCTAGCATCTGAGAGTTGATAAATATCCTGACCAAAAATATTTATCCAACAAGCTAAAAAACCATTATTGATCGCACCATTGACATCTGTCTCCAAATTATCACCAACATGCAAAATATAATTATTAGGAATAGCTAACTTATGAGCGGCTAAAGCAAATATTTCGGGAAATGGTTTTGAACGACCGTCAGGGCCACCTCTTAATGAAAATTGAAAATAGTCGCCTAAGCCTATTCTATTTATGTCAACATTACCATTAGTAATTACCCCTAATGGATATTTATTGGCTAATTTAGTTAATAATATATGAGTTGATTTAGGAACAACCATTTTATGACGCCAAAAATTAAAACAATCAATAGCCTCATCAATAATTTTGCTATGTTGTACTGAAGGAATATTGGTTTTATTTAATAACGATTTGATTGTCTCAACTCGCCATTCTATAACATCATGATATATTTCTGGATTTAAAGCAAGTATCAACTTTTTTTCTTGATAGTACAAATCTAATGTCAGATATTGTAATGGTTCATATTGTTGTAAGTTTTTTATCACTTCCTCTTCAGCTTTATCAACAATCATACTATTGTCATATAAAGTGTCGTCGAGATCGAATGTGATTGCTTTAATGCAGTTAATTGAACGATAAAAGTGCATTATTTTCTTCCTCTTTTAGCTCTTGGATGAGCCGAATCATAAACTTCTGATAAATGTGAAAAATCTAAATGGGTATAAACTTGAGTGGTAGATAAATCCGCATGACCTAGTAATTCTTGTACTGCCCGTAAATCGCCACTTGATTCAAGCATATGAGTAGCAAATGAATGACGCAGTTTATGCGGATGAATATGTGAACTTAATCCTTGTTTTATCCCCCATTGTGCAAACCGTTTTTCAACATTTCGTGGTGAAATTCGCTTACCCAGTTTAGAGATAAAAACAGCATCATCTTGTGGTTTCAAATCATTTCGCATAGTTAACCATTGCTCAATCCATTTAATTGACTCTCGGCCTAAAGGCAATTTCCGCTCTTTATTACCCTTTCCTGTTACCCGGACTTCACCTTCAGTTAAATTTAATTCCCGACAATTGAGACTTACTAATTCAGAAAGGCGTAATCCTGAGCCATACATCACTTCTAACATTGCTCTATCACGTACAGAAAGCGGATCACTATACTCAATATCAAGCAGTTGATTGATCTCATCGATATCAATATTTTTTGGAAGATGTTGACCTAATTTAGGATTTAATACACCACGGGCTGGATTGGCTGAGATCAGCTCATTTTTAACCATCCAATCAAAAAAACTGCGTAATGCAGATAATCTTAATGATAAACTACGAGCTTGTAAGCCGGTTTGTCGACTGCGACTAATAAGTAACCTCACAGCAGATGAATCAATATCCTGCCATTTAGTAATATCTAAGCCGTCAGTTAAATTAATAAGCGCATAAAGTTGACGACGATAATTAATTTGAGTATTTAGACTAAGTTGTTTTTCAGATTTTAAATAATTTAAAAAATGCTCAACAGGCTCGGTTAAAAAAGAAGGATAAGTGGAGTTCATTTTAACCATCATATTTCCTTACTTTCTTCGCATAATCCATTTTTCAATAAGAATTGGCAATAGTTCACTGATCTTTTCTAACAACAAGGTTCCTTGTCCTGTCTGATAATGCTGAGGATCGGCACTCGTGAACATTAACAAACCAAGATCCCCAAATTGTCCCAATAATGATAAAGCCACAGAGCCAACATAACCATGTTTAGGTAATAAAAAATCTAATTCAGTAGTATTTAATGAGCCCAAATAAAATTGGCTATACTGTAAGTGTCTTACCCGAATAAAATCGAACTGCGATGAATTTAAAGCTAGGTAATGGTAATTTGATGGTGCACTGAGTAACCATTTATCATCAAATAAATATACATAAGCACCATTAAGCCCTAAATCTTTGGCCCAAATTTTTAAAGAATCTAATAATTCGTTTATATCTTTTGCTTTAATTAATTGAAATTGCAATTTTATTAGCTGATTAAAAAGTAATTCATTAGCACTTGCGTGCTCCATCAGCATCGTGATTTCTGACTCAAGTTGGCTAATCTTATTACGTTGCCTTGCCATATGCCATTCAGGTAGTGAAATCATACCTCGCACAGGGTGAGGTACGCGCATACGCTCAATATGAGTCGCATTTCGAATAAAAAAATCTGGGTTATCAATAATGTATTGGCTAATTATTTCATCATTTAATTTAACAAATGATTTTTTTCGTCGCAGCTGTTTTGACTTCAATGTTTGTGTTTTTTTTACGACCATAATTTATTTCATTGTCTTTATGTAATCAGTTAATAAAATTCATAAAGTCTAGCATAATTAAATTGCAATATAACCATCATACACATGTGTAGCTGGTCCAGTCATATAAAGAGGAGACTGATTACCCTTCCAATCTATTATTAATTTTCCTCCGGGTAAATTAACATTCACCCTTTGGTTTAATAATCCTTGATTAATACCAACAGCAACAGCTGCGCAAGCCCCTGTTCCACAAGCTTGAGTTTCACCAACGCCTCTTTCATAAACACGCAAATTAATATTATCTCGGTCAATAATATGCATAAAACCAATATTTGCTTTTTCAGGAAAGCGTTCATGTTGCTCTAATAACGGACCTAAAGTTAATACTTGAGCGGTTAACACATCTTCAACTTGAATTACACAATGTGGGTTACCCATAGAAGCGACACCACATAAAACTGTTTGTTCTTGAACTCGAATAATATAAGTTTTTTCTTCTTTAATAGCTTTGAAAGGAATTTTATTAGGCTCAAAAATTGGTGTTCCCATATTAACCCTAACGGTTTCATCATCATTCACCGTCAAAACAATATTACCTTTCATTGTACTGACTTTTAACACTCTTTTTTTAGTCAATCCTTTCAATCGTACAAAACGAGCAAAGCAACGAGCACCATTACCACATTGCTCAACCTCAGAACCATCAGCATTAAATATACGGTAATGAAAATCACTTTCAGGAGAATAAGGTGGCTCAACAATAAGTAACTGATCAAACCCAATTCCTGTGTATCGGTCTGACATACGTTTAATCATTTCATTTGAAAGATGAACATTTTGCGTTACTGCATCAATAACCATAAAATCATTACCCAGTCCATGCATTTTTGAAAAGTTCATCTCTAGTTACCTTTTATTGTAAATCGTCAGTATTTATTAGTTTTTTATCATATTTGTTTGATTAGATGAATTTATCAAACAAAATAAATATAATTATTAGCTTGATAATGAATTATAATACTAATTCACCACGCCATAAATCATCAAAAGTTTCACGCTCTCTAATCAATTTATGCTGATTACCATCTTCAAGCATGACTTCTGCCGGTCGAGGATGACTATTATAATTAGACGCCATACTAAAGCCATAAGCACCTGCACTACAAATAACTAACAAATCATCTTGTTCAACTGAAAGTTCACGTTGATAAGCTAATACATCACTAGATTCGCAAATTGGCCCAACAACATTATAAATCTTTTTGGTATTTGAATCTGTTGATTCTTTGACTGGTAGGACTTGCATCCACGCTTGATAAAGAGCAGGTCGAATCAGATCATTCATTCCGGCATCAACAATCGCAAAATGATTGCCATCTTGATGCTTAGTATATTCAACTTTAGTAATTAATAATCCAGCATTGGCAACGATTGATCTACCTGGTTCGAAAACAATTTCCAGTTCAGGATAATTTTTTAACTTTTCAATTAGTTCTGATACCAGTAATGTCGCTGATGGTGGCTGTTCATCATCATAACAAACACCTAACCCTCCACCTAAATCAATATGCTCAAGATGAATATTTTCTGCTACTAATTGGTCAACTAATGCCAATATACGATCAGCTGCGTCAAGGAAAGGCGACAACTCAGTTAATTGAGAGCCAATATGACAATCAATTCCGACTATTTTAATATTATTTAATGATGCTGCTTTACGATAAGTATCTAACGCTAATTGATAACTTATACCAAATTTGTTTTCACGCAATCCTGTTGAAATATACGGATGTGTTTTTGCATCTACATCAGGATTAATCCGTAAAGAAATGCTAGCTATTTTCCCTAATTGATGAGCAATATGATTGATACGATATAATTCAGGTTCTGATTCAACATTAAAACATTTAATTCCTACTTCAAGTGCACGTCTAATTTCAACAACAGATTTTGCAACGCCTGAAAATACAATCTTTTTTGGATCGGCGCCAGCTTTTAAAGCTCTCTCTAATTCACCTTGTGAAACAATATCAAAACCGGCACCAAGTTTAGCTAATAATTTTAAAACAGATAAATTACTATTTGCTTTTGCAGCATAACAAATCAAATGCTTCTTATTTTTTAAAGAATCTTGATAAGAAAGAAATTGCTTAGTTATATGATCAGCAGAATAAACATATAAAGGAGTACCATATTGATTAGCTAAATCACAAATAGCAACGTTATCCGCCAATAAATGGCCATTTTGATAATGTAAAAAATCCATCATATTATTCCTTTAAGCTAATTTATTTGTATCATTAGATTCAATAATTGCATTTGACTGATCTGCTGGATAATAAAGAGGACCTCTTAAACCACAGCCTAATAATGTGAAAATAACTAAAAAAAGAGAAAAGAGTTTTAGAGCGGATTTCATAAAATATTCGCAATTTAATCAGATTTATAATGCAGACTATATTACACGATAGCCATATTCGTGCAAAGATCAAATCATTAAGTTTTCTAAGCAAGATACAAAAAAATTTGAATAATTTTATGCTATTGATAATCAAAAGTTATATAAAAATTTAATATAAATTACAACGCTTACATCATAGTATCGCTGAAATTTAGTTCAAATAATCATAATTATTTCGTTATTAAAAGCAGTAAGTCTAAAAATAAAATTATAATAGCAACTAATAAATCTAAAGCTACCATAATTGGAATAACTATATATTTTCAAATGATTTATAAAGTCATCAATGCTCCATTTCTAAAGTTCATCAAACATGGAACATTGATAATTTATGATTAGATAAAAATCAACTAAACAGAACAAATTCGGCATTTTCGGCTATGGTTTTGAGCCGTTTTTGAGCTGTTATAATGTTTTCTCTCCATTTATGATCTTTTGCCCACATTTCAATAACAAGCGGAGCAGTATAATTTATCTGTTTTAGTATTTTAAATATAGCAAGAAAATCAACCTCTCCTTCGCCAATAGTTAAATCTCTAAACTGACCAGAATAATTAGCTTTAACCTTATAAGTATCTTTAAGATGTATTTGAACAATGTGCTCTCGACTTAACATAAGCTCTGTGCAGACATCATAATTCCAACCAGAAATGTTCCCTACATCTGGGTAAGCCATAAAATAAGGAGAATTGACTTCTTTTTTTAGAATTTCAAACTTACAGAGTGAATTGAGATAACTAGTATCCATGATTTCAACGGCAAGCATTATCCCCATTTTTTCAGCCTGTTTCGCTGACCACTGCATTCCCGCAATAAATCGCTGGTGAGTCTGTAAATTGGCTGGTTCATAATAAACATCATATCCAGCTAATTGAATTACCCTTATTCCTAGTTTATAGGCGAGCATCAGTGCTTTATTCATAATAACTTTGGCTTGCTGACGTACGCTTTTATCGGCAGATCCAAATGGAAATTTACGATGAGCACTTAAACACATAGAATGCAATGGTAGTCCATATTGTTCACATAATCGCTTTAATTGATAAATTTCATCATCTGACCAATCAAGTCTTGCTCTTCGCTGTTCTGATTCATCAATTGATATCTCGATAAAATTAAATCCTAATGTTTTCGCTTCGTGCAGTTTTTCTTGCCAAGTAAGTTCATTAGGTAATGCCTTTTCATAAATACCAATATAATTAGATTGATTGGTCGGATTGATTGCATATTTTGCCATAATAAAACCTAATAATATTTATTTGAACATCAAATATGCAGTCATTTTACTGACTGCATCGCATCTATTACCAATATTTAGCAATTTGCTCTCTTAAAGCTTGAGCAGTTTGCTTACCATTTTCACTAGCAAGAGCTCGACCAGCAATAAAGGCTTTGGTTTTAATTCCTGCAAATAGGTGAATATCTTCAGGAATAATTCCGCCCGTTATGGAAAGTTCAAGACCTAAATCTGACAATTGTCGCATTTTAACCAAATCATCCTTTCCCCAGCCAATACCAGCTAATTCAGCATCACGAGAACGGTGATAAATAGCCTGTTTAATACCTAATTTTCGCCACGCTTTGGCATCATCAAAAGTCCAATGTCCATATAGTTCAATTTGAATTTCACCTTTGAAATCATCTGCCACTTTTTTACATGCTTCAATAGTGGCAATATGTGCTGCTGCTGATACAGTTAACCAATTAGCACCTGCATTAAAAGCCATTTTTGCTAAAATAGCTCCGCCATCAGTGGTTTTCAAATCACACACTAAGATATGATTAGGATACAGTTGTCTTAAACATCTAACACTTTCCATTCCACCACCAAAAGCAAGAATAGTTCCTACTTCTATGATATCTACAAATCCTGATACGTTTTTAGCAACATCAAGAGCTGATTTTAAGTCTGTTTGATCTAAAGCAATTTGTAATTTTGGTAAAGTCATTTTATTTCCTTAATTTATTTTATTTTGGCCATAATATGCATTAGCACCGTGTTTACGGAAATAGTGCTTATCGGATAATGTTTGTTGAATTTTAACTGTTGGGTTAAGTTGTCGAGTTGAAATGGCCATCATTGCTACTTCTTCAAGAACTACCGCGTTATGGACAGCATTTGAAGCATTTTTACCCCAACAAAAAGGCGCATGGCCTGAAACAATCACACCAGGCATAGCACTAGGATCAATAGCTTTACGTTTAAATTCTTCAATAATGACTAAACCGGTATTTTTTTCATAATCTGTAGCAATTTCACTATCAGTTAGTCGGCGTGTACAAGGCACATCACCATAAAAATAATCAGCATGTGTAGTGCCTAGTGCAGGTATATCCAATTCAGCTTGTGCCCAAACGGTTGCATATCGCGAATGAGTATGGACAATCCCACCAATATTTGGGAAGGCTTTATAAAGTTCAATATGTGTAGCTGTATCACTAGAAGGATTTAAATTACCCTCTATTATTTCCCCCGTTAATGACACAATGACAATATCATCAATAGCCATATCACTATACTCAACGCCAGAGGGTTTAATAGCCATCACCCCATTTTTACGATCAATTTCTGAAACATTGCCCCAGGTAAAAGTGACAAGATTGTATTTGGGTAATAATAAGTTAGCTTGTAAAACTCGTTCTTTTAAAGCTAGAAACATATTTAACCTCCATTTAATGCCTGATCGATGACAGCATAAACATCGTCTTTCGTGTTACAGCGTCTTAATTTATCTAAATCAATACCTGTTTCACTATTTTTATCCTCTACGATTTTTATCACTTCCATCAAACCTTCCATATGCTGATCGGATGTACTACCAGCAAGCGTGACAAGAACATCAACAGGTGCTACTTCACCATCAAAATGTATTGGATTTTTCAAGGTAACTAACGCAAAAGCAGTGCGATTTACACCATCTTCAGGTCTGGCATGAGGCATGGCGAGATTTGGAGCAATAATAATGTAAGGCCCCATGGAGTTAACACAATGAATGATTGCATCGTGGTAAGATGGCTCAATTGCATTAGAAGCAACCAGCATATCAGTGCCTAACTTCACCGCCTGTTGCCAATTATTAGCGTCTGCTTTTAGTAAAATAGAGTTATTTTCAATTAATGATTCTTTGAAAGCCATGTTAGCCTCCTTTTTAGTATATTTTGTCTATTTAGCATTAACTTTATTGATAATCTCGATGAGTTCATCGCCAAATGTCTGTGGATTTAACATATTTTGTACACCTAATGCATGTTGTCCTTCATTAACTTCAATTTCATGAATTAAATGCTTTGAAGCAACAATAATGTCAACGTTAGGCAATCGTGATTTGTAATCCGTAACTGCACATGAATCCATAATATTTGGAATACCTTTTTTATCTAGATAGTTAGCTATTTTCATTTTCATCATCATTGACGAGCCTTGACCACTACCACAGACAGCAAGAATACGTATCGGTTGACCTTCACTGATTGCTACTTCATCCATTTTTTCAACAACAGCTTCATTAATATCTTGGCTAACATCGTTGTCTTCTAGTCTATTTTTTTGTAATGCTTCTTCTGCTCGTAATCTTTTTGCAGCAAAAAACATATACACCAGTGCTAGTCCGATTAGTAAATAAATGAATAAATGAGAGAAAGATAAGCCTTGTAAAATTGGAGGAAATAAAATTGCCCAATCAGCCATTCCCATCCATGAATCAATTGGTGTGCCATGTTGAGCAAAAATATTAATTACCCACGCCGAACCCAATACTTCTATCATTCCCATCACAAAACAGATTTTCATTACTGCTTTCCATCCACCAAAATGGTTAGCGAATACCCCTATTGTTGCATTTGAAAAAAACATCGGGATAAATCCAGGAATAATCATGATTGGTGATTTAAAAATCAATAATAGTGCAATAGCTAAAAATTGACCTAATGCTCCCCATATAAAACCGAATACCATGGCGTTAGGAGAAAATGCATAAATAGCAGCACAATCGATAGCAAGAACCGCATTTGGTATTAATTTTTCAGAAATGCCTTTAAATGCTTCGGATAACTCTGCTACAAACATTCTTACACCACCAACAATAACCTGAATTGCGACAGCAAATTTAAGTCCTGTTTCAAAAATATAAATAGTCCAATGGGTTGATCCAGCCATTGTTTGTAAGTTATCTAAGCCAAATGAAAGTAAAATAATTCCGAAAAATATCGTCATAACTATTGTAGTTGCAGCAATACTATCGTGAAAAATATGTAACCATTTAGGTAGTTTTAAATTATCAACAGAATCATTTTTGTCCCCTAATTTTGGCGCTAACTTAACTGCTATCCATGAACCAAACTGTTGTTGATGGCCTATTGAAAAACCTGCTCCTCCAGTGACTGCTTCGGTAGGTTTAAACATCATATTCGAGAATATTGCCCAATATAATGCAGTGATAATTGATGAATAGATAATGGTTTCCCACATGTTATAGCCAAATAAGAAATAAAACAGTGTAATTAAACCAACTTGTTGAAACATAATATGGCCAGTTAACATAATCGTTCTAATACCAGTTAAACGACGAAAAATAACGAGTAGGATATTAATAGCTAATGCCAGTAAAACAGCATAGCCAACCCATGAATAGTGTTCACCCATGCCATTTTCCACCGCAACCATAGAAGCATATGTATCAATGATTGATCCTGTAATACCATGATATTCTGAAAGTTTGGCAATAACAGGTTTAAAAGTTGAAACTAAAACACCTGAACCAACTTGTAATAACATAAAACCAACAATGGTTTTAATCGTACCTTTTAAAATCGTCGTGATATCTTTACGTAAAAGGCAATAACCTAACATGGTGACCAACCCTAATAATAAAGGTGCCTTTGTCATAACCTGACTATAAAAAATATAAAATATGTTATAAATTACTTCCATATGTCCCTCTCATTGGTTATCGACATTTCTAACGTTAACGTTATTGTTTAGGTATCTATAACCTTCAAATGTCTTTTATATAATTACCTATCGCAAAACTCATAGATGGAACTTCAACCTATTTAATATTATTCAGTTCGCTGAATAACACTTGTTATATTCCACAATCATAAATAATCACTCAATGATTATTTATGATTATTTTGATATTGATCACTTTTCTAAACTTATTGACTTAGCAATTGTGACACTCATCACATTATCTTCAAAAAACAGAAGCAAAACCTAAAAATATAACTATTATTATCAATATATTGAACTTATGATTATTGATATTAATATTTAAATAATTGACAAAATACAAAATGATAACCAACATCATTTTTAATCAAATTTGATCATATTAAATTAATAAGAGGGAACAATGAACGAAATATCACGCCACAACGAAATAGTGGCAATGGTTAATGAAAAAGGGATGGTAAGAGTTACTGAATTGGTTTCTTATTTTGCAATATCACCAGCGACAGCCCGTCGAGATATTACAAAACTCGATCAGGACGGAAAAGTAAAAAAAGTTCGTAATGGCATTATGCGAATAGAAGTACAAAAACCAATTTGGGCACCGATAGGAAATAATAATACCGATCATTATCATGAAAAAGCACGTATTGCCATAAGAGCGGCAAAATTGTGTGGAAGTGATGAAAATATAGTTATTAATTGTGGGTCGACTGCATTTTTATTAGGTCGTGAATTATGTGGTAAAAATGTTTCGATCATTACCAACTATTTTCCTTTAGCTTGTTACTTGATTGAACATGATCACGAAAACGTCATCATTATGGGAGGGTTATATAACAAAACACAAAACATTATTCTAAATCCTATAGCAAATATAACTGATTCTTATGCAGGAAAATGGATGTTTACAAGTGGTAAAACATTAACACCCAATGGGCTGTATAAGAATGAAATACTAGGAGCGGTGGCTGAACAACAAATACTTGAAAAAATTGAAAAATTAGTAGTCGTTGTTGATAGTTCTAAAATAAATACTAAAGCTAATTCTGGTATGCTTTTTTGCCCAGTAACTAAAATTGATATTTTAATTACTGGTAAACAAGCAAATAAGGAAGTAATCGAAAAGATAAAGGAACAAGGTACTGAAGTGATTTTAGTTTAAAAACACAAATATAGAAGGAATAAAGTATGAGTAAAGTGAACGAAATTACCAGAGAATCATGGATTTTAAATACATTTCCTGAATGGGGAACATGGCTTAATGAAGAAATAGAAACGACCGAGGTTAAACCAAATACATTTACCATGTGGTGGCTTGCTTGTACTGGAATTTGGTTAAAATCTGCCGGTAATACAAATATTTCTGTCGATTTTTGGTGTGGTACAGGTAAAAAGACTCACGCGAATCCATTCATGAATAAACAACATCAAATGATGCGAATGGGAGGAGTAAGAGAATTACAACCTAATTTAAGGACTAGCCCATTTGTTCTCGATCCTTTTGCAATAAAAGAGATTGATGCAGTTATGGCAACCCATGACCATGCCGATCATATTGATGTTAATGTTGCAGCGGCAGTCATTCAAAATTGTTCACCGAAAGTAAAATTCATCGGCCCTAAAGCCTGTGTTGACCTATGGAAAAGCTGGGGAGTTCCAGAGGATCGTTGTATTGTTGCTAAGGTAGGAGAAACCATTGAAGTTGGTGATATCACAATTCGCGTATTAGACTCTTTTGATAGAACGTCATTAGTAACCTTACCTAAAGGTGTATCATCCACTGACAAATCAATATTAGATAGTATGGATGATCGCGCTGTAAATTACCTATTCGAGACTTCTGGTGGTTCACTTTATCATTCTGGGGATTCACACTATTCTAATTATTATGCGAAACATGGTAATGATCACAAAATTGATGTTGCACTGCTATCTTATGGAGAAAACCCTAGAGGGGTGACGGATAAAATGACATCTTCTGACATTTTACGAGCAGCAGAATCATTAAAAACGGAAATCGTGATACCTTTCCATCATGATATTTGGGCTAATTTCCAAAGTGACCCTCGTGAAATAGAAGTACTTTGGCGAATGAAAAAAGATCGTCTTGAATATCAATTTACACCATTCTTTTGGCAAGTTGGTGGAAAGTATACATATCCAACTGATAAGCATAAAATGAACTATCAACATTATCGCGGATTCAGAGATATTTTTACAGATGAACCAGAGCTGCCATACCGTTCATTTTTATAATTAAAAAGCTAATTAATGTGGACTAGAACAACTTTCTAAGTCCACTGTTTTATTGTTCTTTTCTGTGTGGTTATATCCTAGTAAGAAAAGAGATTTCAACATAAAAATAATCATTAACAGTGAAAATGATAAGAAATTTATCAGTAAGAACGAGATTAAGCATTGATATATTTTTGCCGTTCCGGAAGCCAACAATCAACAAGTTGTTTAGCGCACTCCGGAGACTCGCTTAAGATAAGATATGATGCTTTTTGCACATCGCTAATTAAATGCTGATCACGGATTAAATCAACGATTTTAAAATTTGCTTCCCCCATTTGCCTAGTCCCTAAAATTTCACCACTACCTCTAATTTCAAGATCTTTTTGGGCAATCACAAAACCATCATTGCTTTCACGCATTACTTTCATGCGAGCCTGAGCAATTCTACTTAATGGAGCTTGATACATTAACACACAATGTGAAATTGCACTGCCTCGTCCTACTCTACCTCGTAATTGATGTAGTTGAGCAAGTCCTAAACGTTCAGCATTTTCAATGATCATTAAGCTCGCATTGGGCACATCGACCCCAACTTCAATAACCGTTGTCGCAACTAAAAGTTGAGCCTCTCCCGCTTTAAAAGCCTGCATAACAGATTGCTTTTCATCAGATTTCATTTTGCCATGGACAAGTGCTATATTTAAATGTGGTAACCTTTCTTTCAATTCCTCAACTAATATTTCAGCGGCTTGAGCATCCAGAGTTTCTGATTCTTCTACTAAAGTACAAACCCAATAAACCTGACGATGACTTAAACAAGCTTGATTAACCTTGTCGATAATTTCTTCTCGACGGGAATTAGGAATAACAACAGTGGTAACTGGGGTTCGTCCTGGAGGTAATTCATCAATTATTGAAACATCCAAATCTGCATAAACTGTCATTGCCAACGTTCTTGGTATTGGTGTTGCAGTCATGATTAATTGATGTGGATGTATGGCATTTTTAATACCCTTTTCCCACAAACTTAACCGTTGATTCACGCCAAATCGATGTTGTTCATCAATAATAACCAGCCCCAAATTGGAAAATTCAACTTTATCAACAAACACCGCATGGGTACCAACTAACATCGTTATTTCACCTTGCTTTAAAGCCTCATATCGCTGCTGTTTATTTTTAGCTGTTAATCGACCAGATAGCCAATCTACAGTAATACCTAATGGTTCAAACCATTGTTTAAAATTATTAAAATGTTGCTCTGCCAATATTTCGGTTGGCGCCATTAAAACAACTTGATGACCATTCTCTATCGCATTTAAGGCTGCCATAGCTGCCACTAAAGTTTTACCTGAGCCTACATCTCCTTGCACTAGTCGCATCATTGGAATATGCTTTGTCATATCTTGATAGATATCTTGTACAACTCTTTGTTGAGCGTGAGTTGGATTAAATGGTAATGAAGCTAGAAAAGGCAGAATTAAACGCTGATTACTGTGCATTGAATAAGCATGTTGCTTTTGATTATCTCTTTTAATCATTAACATGCTTAAATGATAGGCAAGTAACTCTTCAAATACAAAACGTTTTATAGCTGGGTGTTCACCGACTAATAACTGGTCAATATCAGTCGTAATAGAAGGATTATGAATGATATTCAATGCATCCAAAATAGGTAAATAATTTTGACTTAATGAATCAGGTAATATTTCATTTGGTAAATTGTTTTTCAGTAAAATTAATGCCGATTTTATCATTTTACGGATTACATTTTGTGTCAATCCATATGTAGAAGGATAAATAGGTGTAAATCGCTCTTCATTTAAATCGCTTAGCGATGCTTGTTCATCTTTATTCGCGTTGATCTTAAATTGCGGATGAATAATTTCTAAATTGGTTTTACCGCTTTTTATTTCACCATATGCACTTATCCATTTTCCTACCATCATCGACGCTTTCATACCTGCATTAAAATGCATAAAACGTAAAATAGCGATTCCAGAATCATCTTGAATATAACATAACAGCATTTGGCGACGCTTAAAAATAATCTCTGTTTTAATTATACGACCTTCAATAGTGGTATATTCGCCAACTTTAGCATCACCGATAGCGCAAGAAGAACTTCGATCTTCATAACGGAGAGGAAAATGTAATAGTAGATCTTGAATGGTTTTAATGCCTAGCGCATGGAATTTACTCTCTAAACTAGCACCAATACCCGCTAATTTGATTAGTGGTATATGGTTTAGTAAACGATCAGACATGATAATTAATTAATATTACGCATCACACTCACTACATCTTGTTGTAGTGATAACTTTCTAATTAAATCATTTAATTGTTGTGTGTTTTTAACTTCAAGCTGCAAAATAATTGTATAAATTTGCCTATCTTTTTCTTCTGTATTTAGCCATTGAATATGAGCTTTTTCGTCATTAATAATTGAAAGAATATGACCTAAAGTACCTTGGCTATTAATAATATCAATCCAAATCTCAGCAATAAATTGTTGTTTGATATTTGGTGCCCACTTAAGTGCAATATATTTTTCTGGATTATTCTGATAACCACTGATATTGCGACACGATTCATGATGAACGGTTAAACCTTTTTCAGGGCTAACATGGCCAACAATCGGATCATTGGGAATAGGATGACAACATTTCGAAAAGGTCACTAAAACCCCTTCACTACCGGTAATAACTAAGGTTTTATTGGTATCAGATTGATTAGATAAAAGCGCTTTATGTTCTAAACCTTTAACAATAAAATGGGACATGATGTTACCAAGACCAATTTCGGCTAATACATCATCAAAGCATGTTAACTTGGTCAACTCAACAATACGATCTTTCTGTTTGAGTGTTAATGATTCAATACCGCCAGATTTAATTAACGCTAAATTAAGTAGACGACGCCCTAACTCAATTGCATCTTCTCTTTTTAACGTTTTTAGTGCTTGGCGAATACGAGATCGTGCTTTAGCACTAACGACAAAATTTAGCCAGCTTGCATTAGGACGACTTTCTGGCGAAGTTATAATTTCGACAGTTTGGCCATTACTTAAAGGTTGAGAAAGCGGATAAGGTTTACGATCAACTAATGCACCAATACATTGGAAACCAATATCAGAATGCACAGCATAAGCTAAATCAACCGCTGTTGAGCCTTCAGGTAATTGGACGATACGACCTTTTGGCGTAAAGACATAAATCTCTTTTGGGAAAAGGTCAGACTTAACATTTTCAATAAATTCAAATGAATTACCGACACTTTGCTGGAGTTCTAGCAAACTTTGCATCCAACGTTGGGCCTTAATCTGAGTGGTAGTATTATTTAACTCATCATTCTCATTATAAATCCAATGCGCAGCAACACCCATTTCCGCCATTTGCTCCATATCTTCAGTTCGTATTTGAACCTCTACCGGAGTACCATGCGGACCAATTAAAGATGAATGCAATGATTGGTAACCATTAGCTTTAGGAATAGCAATATAATCTTTAAAACGATTAAGGCGTGGTTTATATAAATTATGCACTAAACCAAGCGCACGATAACAAGCATCAACATCTTCCACTACAATTCGGAAAATATAAATATCCATAATTGAATGAAAATGTTGTTCACGCAGTTGCATCTTCTGATAAATCGCATAGATATTCTTTTCAAGCGCTTCTACTTGAGCATCAATACCTGCATCTGCAAGGCGACCTCGTATTTCAGAGAGAATTTGCTGAATCAGTTCTTTTCTGGTTCCTCGAGCAATTTCAACCACTTTTTTAAGAACCTTAGCTCGATTAGGATGCATAGCAGTAAAACCAAGTATTTCAAGCTCAGTTTTAATATGATGGATGCCTAAACGATGAGCTAATGGCGCATAAATCTCTAAAGTTTCTTTAGCAATACGGCGGCGTTTATCTGGTCTTAATGCGCCAAGAGTACGCATATTATGCGTTCTATCAGCTAATTTAATTAAAATTACGCGCACGTCTTCGGTCATGGCTAAAACCATTTTCCGAAAATTTTCAGCTTGTGCTTCTTGCCGGTTTCTAAATTTTAACTTATCAAGTTTTGAAACCCCTTCCACTAAAACTGCAACATGCTTACCAAATTTTTGCGTAATGTCTTGGAAGGTGACCGGGGTATCTTCGATAGTATCATGCAAAAGTGCAGCGATGATGGTTTCATAATCTAGCCGCATATCAGCTAAAATGGTTGCAACAGCAACCGGATGGGTTACATATGGTTCACCGCTACATCGGAATTGCCCTTCATGTGCTTGCTTAGCAAAGAGATATGCAGCTTGGATCAATTCAACTTGCTTGACAGGAAGATAAGATGCAACTACCTCTTTTAAGCTTTCAAAATATTGCATGGGCAATTCTCAGCAATGTTTATTCGTATGAAGGAGTATTTTCTAAAAGTACCGTTTCATGAAGAGCTGTACGCACTTCTGATTCTTCATCTTGACGAGCTTGGAATTCAGCAGTATCAAGAATTTGTTTATTGACAAGCCCATCTTCAATTTCGCGTAAAGCAACCACAGTTTCTTTATCGTTTTCTTCTGGAATTAATGGCGATTTATTTTCGACTTGTAATTGACGAGCACGTCTTGCTGCAACTAAAACGAGATCAAAGCGATTACCAATTTTTTCTACTGCATCTTGGACAGTTACACGAGCCATTTTTACCTCTAATATTTTAACTTATATGCTTCAATTGAAAGATCCGCTATTCTACTTAATTTTGTAGCGAATTGTCCATAACTAATATTACTATGTTATGTAAAATCCATTATTTTAGATGAATTGAAATAATAAATATCTATTCCATTACCTCTAACCAAACATTAGCACCTATTATAGGCATATTTAAAAGGTAACGTCGTAAGCCATCCAATGCAATTGCTGCTAAGACTTGTTGCTGTGTTCTTTTGCTTTGACTTCGTCCGGTATACTTTAAATTAAAGTGTAATACTTGTTTTAATGTTGCAATAATTAAAGTAAATTGGCTATTCTTTTCTTGAAAATTAATAATACCGATCGCTATATTAGCACCTTGTGCTTTTAATAATCCTGTGAAATAACTGCTCGGTTCATCCAATAATAAAGGTACAATCTCTGATTTGACGACAGGAGCATCAGCTTCGAACAATTGATAACTAATCATCCCTGCTGATTGTTGTTCAATAATAACAATAGATTGATTAGTATCGTGTAATAATTTTGATACCACATGAGCTAATCCTGTCTCACCTGATTCACTTAATACACCTTCATAAAGCAAATTAGCATTAACAACCGATTTAATTTGTTGCCACAGCTTATCCATTTCACTTTTTTGGTTTTCTGGACCCGTTAATTTTAATTCAATAATAGGCATTGCGGCACGATAACCAATCGTGATATTTTCCGGTATATCCAATGTGGAGTCAATTTCTTGTGCTAAATCGCTTTCAGTTCGGCCCATTGTTGTTAATCGATAACAAAGTTTGCTTTCTGCCAGTGGATAATTCAACTTGATCTCAGGAAGAATCTCATTTTTAATCATTTGTTTAAATTCAGAAGGCACACCGGGAGTAAAGAATAATAGACAATTATTCAGCTTGATTTTAAAACCGCATGCGGTACCAATAGGATTATCAATTAACGTCGCACTTTGAGGTAGCATGGCTTGTTTAATATTACTATCAGGCATCACTCTACCACGATTAAGAAAATAACGCTCAAGTGACTTAATCCATTCTTCCTGTAAAACTAGTGATTCATTATTAGCCAGTGCTGCTGCTTGAGCACTAAGATCATCACTGGTTGGCCCTAATCCACCATTGATAATTAAAATATCATTTTGCAAACTACGCTCTTGCAAAGTCTCAATCAACGTTGATAAATTATCCCCTACTGTATGGCGAGAGGTAATGATAATTCCTTCTTGAAACAGAAAATTAGATAACCATGCAGCATTAGTATCAACAATTTGACCATATAGAACTTCATCACCAGTACTAATCATTTCAATTTTAATACAATCTTTGATGTTAGTCATAATTATCCTTAGTTAATTAAAAATGATTATTCAACATTTAGTTAATAACTTCTTCATCCACTTTACTGTCCATATGCTCCTTACTTTGCATTAATCGCACAGCAAAATAGAGGTCATAGGCAAATTCAATATAGTCACTATCTAATTTAAGATTCATCTGTTTAAACCAATTTTTTAATGTTTTGCGTCGACCAGCCAAAATCAGCACGACATTTCTAACTTTTAATGAGTTTACCAATTCATCAATACCCGTCAACACACTAACATCTTTATAAGTAAAACAAGGTATCGCATCAACAATAACATAATTGATAGGTTCAGCAGAATCATCAATATAATTGATAATTCTACGCTTAAAGTAGGCAATATTAAAATAAGTAAGCGGTGAATTAAATCGATAAATCATAGTATTACTCAATGGTTTGACATCAGAACCAATTGAATGAATTCGACCACTATCATCAACACCTAATAACTGATCATTCGGTCTAAAAACACGACGCAAAAATAAAAATAACCCTAATAAAACCGCTAGCGCCATTCCAGGAATGATACCAATAACTAAAACCGAAATAAGTGTAGTTAAACTTAAGTAGAATGCATCGCGATCAAATTTAAAAAATCGAATAATGGTTTGAAAATTAATAAGTGATAGTGAAGAATAGATTAGAATCACGCCTAATACACAGGTAGGAATATATTGTAATGGTGATAAAAAGAACAACACCACAAAGCCAATTAGAATAGCGGCAATAATTGACACTAACTGAGTTTTACCACCATTGGCATCATTAACAGCCGTTCGGGAAGAGGTACCACTAACGACAAATCCTTGGGATAACCCGGCAACTATGTTGGCCATACCCAATGCTTTAAATTCGACATCGGCATTGGTCTCATAATTATTTTTAGAAGCAAAACTGCGTACCGTTATCATCATACTAACAAAACAGATAACAGCAATATTGAGGGATGGAACGACTAAATTCCGCATTAACCCTTTATCAAATTCTAACCATGATTCTGCAGGGATGAAATCACTGGTCACACTTCCAATAATCCGAACATTATATTGTTCAAAATTAAACAGCCATGAAAGAAAAGTCATAATAATGACCACAAATAGCGGTGCCGGATAACGCGGTTTGAATTTTTTTAACACTACCAATATTACTAAAGTAAAAAATGACACAAACGCAGTTAGCACATGGATTTGTGATATCTTCAAAGGGAAATAAGCAATGCGCTCAATTAAATAAGAGTAGTCATACTTAAATCCCAATGTTTTGGCTAACTGGTCAACCATAATCGTTATTGAAATACCATTTAAAAGACCAATTAGAATCGGTTGACTTAATAAATCAGCTAAAGCACCTAAGTGAAGTCTACCGGCGATCAGACACCAAATACCAATCATAATGGTTAATAAGACAACTAATTGCCATCGTAAAACTGGGTCATTAGCAGCTAAAGGAAACACTACAGCAGCTACAACTGCGCAAGTTGCTGTATCGGGCCCAACAATTAGTTGCTTAGAAGAACCAAATAGTGCATACACAATCAATGGTAAGATCGTCGAATATAAGCCTGCAATTGCTCCTACGCCAGTAAGTTCAGCATATGCTATTGAAACCGGTAACGATACTGCTGCTACTGACAATCCAGCTTTAATATCAAAACTGAGATATTCTCGCTTATAATGCAATAAACTCATCAGCCCAGGCATCCAAAAAATGATTTTTTGGAATAATGCATTATTTGTAAACTTTCCCATGTTTAATTACTTTCCTGCTATGCTCATTTTCTCAATCAATATTGAACCACATTGTATATTACTTCTTGTTTCAATATCATTACCTATCGCTACAATATTTTGATACATTTCTTTAAGATTACCGGCAACGGTAATTTCATTAATTGGATATTGGATTTTACCATTTTCAACCCAAAAACCCGTAGCTCCACGCGAATAATCACCGGTCACATTGTTAACACCTTGTCCCATTAATGACGTAATAACAACGCCTTTATCTAGTTTTTTTAACATTGCAGTGAAATCAGCATCAGTTTGGCTTGGTGAGACTAACCAATTATGTATACCGCCTGCATGTCCGGTAGATTTTAAACCTAATTTTTTGGCGGAATAATTACTTAACAGATAACTTTGCAAAATACCTTGTTCAATAATATTGCGCTTAACAGTTCTCGTCCCTTCACTATCAAATGGTGAAGAACCTACCCCTCTTAAAATATATGGGTCTTCTAAAATTGTTAGCCAAGCAGGCAAAATTGCTTTTCCTACACTATCTAACAAAAAAGAAGACTTTCGGTAAATCGAACCACCACTAATTGCAGCAACTAAATGCCTTATTAAACCCACTGCTACTTCAGAACAAAAAAGGACAGGTACTTGCATGGTTGGAATTTGTTGAGCACCTAAATGGGCAACAGCTTTCTCAGCAGCTTGTTTTCCAACAAAAACTGGTGATTGCAATTTATTAATATCCCGAGAAGAAGTATAGGCATAATTACGCTCCATTTGCCCATTTTGCTCAGCAATCACCGAGCAAGAAAGTGAATGCGAACTGGCACAGTAGCCTTGTAACATACCTAAACTATTACCATAGACATAAACACCATAACGGCTACTAAAATAACCACCATCACAACTTATTAATGAAGACTCTGCAAGTGCAGTTAGTTCGGTCTGTTTTGCTTGTTCTATTGCATTATCAACATTTAAATCACTTGGATGAAAAAGATCTAAATCAGGAGCATCAAATGCCATTAATTCACGATCGCCTAAACCAGAACAAGGGTCTGGCGAAGTATATTGCATAATATTGATTGCCATATCCACTGTTTGGCTGATCGCTTGTGGTGACAAGTCGCTGGTAGATGCGCTACCTTTACGTTGATTTTGATAGACAGTAATACCTAATGCACCATCGCTATTAAATTCAACATTTTCAGTATCACCTTCTCTAGTACTAACATTAATACCTGTAGATTGATTAATCGACACTTCTACTGAATCAACCCGAGCTTGTGCTTGTTTGATAGCATCGGCAACAATAGAGGATAGATGTTGTTGTTGGCTTATCGCATCTTTTTTAATTTGTTCAATACTCATTTTATTATTTTCTACAATTCTGCTAGTGATACGTTATAATATGCCAGAATTTAATTTTAGTTAACAAAAGAAATAGCATGAATAACAATCAAGAGCCAAATCTAGAACCTGACTTCAATATAAATCAAGAAGATGATGAAATTATTTACGTTAGTAAAAGTGAAATCAAAAGAGATGCCGAGGTGCTTAAAAAACTAGGTGTCGAACTTGTCAATTTAAGCAAAAATGAAATAAGTAAAATCCCACTTGATGAAGATTTATTATATGCTATTGAATTAGCTCAAAAAATAAAAAAAGAAGGCTATCGTAGACAAATTCAATACATAGGTAAATTACTTAGAAATCGTGATATTGAACCGATTACACAGGCATTGGATAAACTTAAAAATCGCCATAATCAGCAAGTTGCCATGTTTCACCGATTAGAGAAACTACGCGATGAATTGATTGAAACTGGCGATGCTGAATCAATTATGGAGTTATTTCCTACCGCAGATAGACAGCAATTACGCACACTTGCACGTTCAGCTAAAAAAGAACTAACTGCCAATAAGCCGCCAAAAACAGCCAGACAAATTTTTCAATATTTAAAAGAATTGAGCGAAACAGAGTAAATTTTTATAATGTTCGTTTTATATTTATGATTAAACACTATTAACTAATAAAAAGATAGAGGATACAAAAATGGGACTATTAAATGTACCAGCCGGTAAAGAATTACCTGATGACATCTATGTCGTGATTGAAATCCCAGCGAATGCTGACCCAATTAAATATGAAGTCGATAAAGATACAGGTGCAGTATTTGTTGATAGATTTATGGCAACTGCAATGTTTTATCCATGTAATTACGGTTACATTAATCACACTTTATCACTTGATGGAGATCCGGTTGACGTATTAGTCCCAACTCCATATCCATTACAACCAGGTTCTGTAATTCGTTGTCGTCCAGTCGGTGTTTTGAAAATGACTGATGAGGCAGGTTCTGATGCTAAATTAGTTGCGGTACCGCATACTAAACTATCAAAAGAATATGACCATATTAAAGATGTAGACGATTTACCTGAATTATTAAAATCACAAATTAAACACTTTTTTGAGCAATACAAAGCACTTGAAAAAGGCAAATGGGTAAAAGTTGATGGTTGGGATAATGCTGAAGCTGCTCGTAAAGAAATAATTGAATCTTTTGAAAGAGCCAAACAGAAGTAATCCTATCTAAATTATTCAAAAAAGTAATCATTTCTACTGAGTCATAAGAAAAATTTTTTATGATTCAGTTTTTAAACTTTTTTTTACTTTCGAAATAACTTCAATGACTTAGAACCATAACAATTTGTCATATATCAAATTACACTATTTAATATAAAAATTTTATATAAAACCGTACACTAAGATGAAAAAATTGTCATTAACATCTTGCTTTCGATTTTAAATTGTGAGGTAATAGTAACGGGCTAACAACGGGAAGCATTTTTATGGAAACGATTAACTTTTTAATTTAGTTCTAAACTAGTTATATTAGTTTATGAGTTGACGTATTAATGTTTAGTTAATGCCTAAACAGCCGATAAGGCAAATTATTAATTATTGTTAGGATGTCTAGTAAATGAATAAAAAAACAGGCCAAGTAAAATGGTTCAACGAAAGTAAAGGTTTCGGTTTTATCACTCCAGCTGATGGCAGCAAAGATGTATTTGTACACTTTTCTGCAATTTCTGGCGATGGCTTTAAAACCTTAGCTGAAGGGCAACAAGTCGAATTTGCTATCCAAGATAGCCCACGTGGACCAGCAGCGGCTGAAGTAGTTGTTATCTAATTAAAGTTTAATTAAATAATAAAAGCAAAACGCCTATTTCTCGAAATAGGCGTTTTTTATTGGGAAGAGTATATACCCTCTTACTAGAAATAAAAAAAGCGACACCAGGTCGCTTTTTTGCAATTACAACTGCTTCTGATTATTTAGCAACAACTGCAATTAAGTCTAATACTTTGTTTGAGTAACCAACTTCGTTATCATACCAAGAAACTAATTTAACAAAATTGTCACTTAGTTGGATACCAGCTTTAGCATCAAATACAGAAGTACAAACTTCACCTAAGAAATCTGTAGACACAACGTCATCTTCAGTATAACCAAGAACACCTTTCATTGGGCCTTCTGCTGCTGCTTTGATAGCTTTGCAGATGTCTTCGTATTTAGCTGGTTTTTCTAAACGTGCAGTTAAATCAACAACAGAAACATCTGGAGTTGGAACACGGAAAGCCATACCAGTTAATTTACCATTTAATTCAGGAATAACTTTACCTACAGCTTTAGCTGCACCAGTTGATGATGGGATGATGTTTTGAGCAGCACCACGACCACCACGCCAATCTTTGTGAGATGGACCATCAACAGTTTTTTGAGTTGCTGTAGTTGCGTGAACAGTAGTCATTAACGCTTCAACGATACCGAAGTTATCATTAACTACTTTAGCTAAAGGCGCTAAACAGTTAGTAGTACAAGAAGCATTAGAAACGATATCTTGACCAGCATATTCTTTATCATTAACACCCATAACAAACATTGGAGTATTGTCTTTAGATGGGCCAGTTAAAACAACTTTTTTTGCACCAGCTTGAATGTGTTTACGAGCAGTTTCATCAGTTAAGAATAAACCAGTTGCTTCAGCTACAACATCAACACCTACTTCATTCCATTTTAAGTTCGCAGGATCTCTTTCAGCAGTAACGCGGATTGTTTTACCGTTAACGATTAATTTACCATCTTTAACTTCAACAGTACCGTCAAAACGACCGTGAGTTGAATCATATTTAAGCATATAAGCCATATAATCAACGTCTAATAAATCATTGATAGCAACGATTTCAATGTCAGAGCGTTTTTGTGCAGCACGGAAAACAATACGACCGATACGGCCAAAACCATTAATACCTACTTTGATTGTCATAACAATTACCTTCTTTTTGTTTTAAATGATAAAAATAACTTGCAGTAAACTACCAAATTTTGGGGTCTTATTCAAGACCATTACACATAATTAGGCACTAATTAATCAAATAGTTTTTAATCACAAAAGAATTTGCAAACAATATCAAATAAAATCATAATATTAATTCAATAAAAAATTTTACCCTAAGCATAAAAATAACCTCTGCATTAAGTAAAAATAATTCGTTATAATAATAGATTATTAGAGTGATACAGCTTTAAATTAAGTAACAATTGTATAGTGCAAGATTTAATCGACCATAAATGTGGTATATATTATCCTAGCAATAATTTATGCTAGCTTATCTTAACTACAAATTTTTACTATCATAAGCCATTTGGCTGTCTAACGATGAAATTCTGCGATAGAAGTTGAAATTGCGATAAATTGGATAAATTGAATTTAAAAAATTAAAGAAATAACATTATGACTGATAACCAAGATTTTACCGACCACACACCAATGATGCGCCAGTATCTAAAATTGAAAGCTGAAAATCCTGATATTTTGCTATTTTATCGTATGGGGGATTTTTATGAGATGTTTTATGAAGATGCTAAACGTGGTTCACAGCTTTTGGATATTTCCCTAACCAAACGAGGCTCATCTAATGGTCAACCTATTCCGATGGCCGGAGTACCTTACCATGCGGTTGAAAGTTATTTAGCCAAACTCATTTCACTTGGTGAATCAGTCGCAATTTGCGAACAAATTGGCGATCCTGCAACAAGTAAAGGACCGGTTGAACGTAAAATTGTTCGTATTGTTACTCCCGGTACTGTAAGTGATGAATTGTTGTTAGAAGATCGCAAAGACAATTTACTTGCTTGTATTTGGCAACAAAAAGAACACTTTGGTTATGCAACTTTAGACATGAGTTCTGGCCGTTTCTTTGTATTTGAATGTGATAATCCCGAAGCAATACAAGCAGAATTACAACGAACCGCGCCTGTCGAATTACTCTATCCAGAAAATTTCGAATCGCTGTCTTTGATTGAACATCGTCATGGTTTAAGGCGAAGACCTATATGGGATTTCGATCTTGAAACGGCAAAACAACAACTTAATTTACAATTTGGTACTAATGATTTAGTTGGTTACGGAGTTGAGAATTGTCATTATGCATTATGTGCAGCGGGATGCTTATTGCAATATGTCAAAGATACCCAACGTACGGCTATGCCTCATATTCGGTCAATAATTAAAGAATCGCCTGTTGACTTTGTAGTCTTAGATGCAGCTACCAGAAAAAACCTAGAAATTACTGAAAATTTATCGGGTGGTACTGAACATACCGTTGCCGACATTTTAGATAAAACCCAAACCGCTATGGGTAGTCGAATGCTTAAAAGATGGTTGCATTCACCGATACGCAATCTATCTATTTTACACAATCGGCAACAAGCAATAAGTGAATTACAGAATAATATTATCGATTTACAACCATTATTAAAACAAATCGGTGATCTTGAACGAATTTTGGCAAGATTAGCATTAAGAAGTGCTCGTCCGCGCGATTTTGCTCGATTACGTGATGCCTACAACCTTTTACCACAACTTCAGCAATCATTGTCTGAATTTAAGGCACCGGCACTCATTGCATTGCGTGCTAAAATCAATCAATTTGATCAAATAGCCGATCTATTAAATCGAGCAATTATTGAATCACCACCAGTAATTATTCGTGATGGAGGTGTCATTGCTAGCGGTTACAATCAAGAGTTGGACGAACTGCGTGATCTAGCCGATGGTGCAACCAACTATTTAGAACAGCTCGAAATTCGCGAGCGTGAAACTTTAGGCATTGATACATTGAAAGTTGGCTTTAATGCGGTTCATGGTTATTACATCCAAATTAGCCGTGGGCAAAGTCATTTAGCACCAATCCATTATACGCGAAGACAAACACTGAAAAATGTCGAACGCTATATTATTCCTGAGTTAAAAGAGTACGAAGATAAAGTTTTAACATCTAAAGGGCGAGCTTTAGCTCTAGAAAAACAACTTTATGAACAACTATTCGATCAACTGATGCCATCATTAGCTGATATGCAAATCAGTGCTGATGCAATTGCGGAACTTGATGTACTAACCAACCTTGCTGAAAGAGCCTTGACGCTTAATTATTATTGTCCAACCTTAACCAATCAAGCAGGTATTGAAATCAAAGATGGCCGACACATTGTAATAGAACAGGTATTACAAAAGCCATTTATTGCCAACTCATTATTATTATCACCGAATAGAAGAATGCTAATTATAACTGGTCCAAACATGGGTGGTAAAAGTACCTATATGCGTCAAGCTGCATTAATCATTCTACTGGCTTATATTGGTAGTTTCGTTCCTGCCTCTAAAGCAATCATTGGTCCTGTTGATCGTATTTTTACACGGATTGGTGCTTCCGATGACTTAGCTTCAGGACGGTCAACCTTTATGGTGGAAATGACTGAAACCGCTAATATTATGCATAATGCGACACCAAATAGTTTAGTTTTAATGGACGAAATTGGGCGTGGAACGTCAACTTATGATGGTCTTTCATTAGCATGGGCATGTGCTGAAAATTTGGCTAACCAAATCAAAGCGATGACTCTATTTGCTACCCACTATTTTGAACTAACTCAATTGCCAGAACAGATGCAAGGTGTTTATAACATCCATTTTGATGCAATAGAACATGATAATACTGTCGCCTTTATTCATGAAGTCTCAGAAGGTGCTGCAAGCAAGAGTTTCGGTATAGCGGTAGCAGGACTTGCAGGAGTACCTAAAACCATATTAAAACGCGCCAAACAAAAACTAAAAGAGCTAGAAGTCATTTCTAAACAATCAGCTAATAGCTATGTTGAAAGCTCACAACTTACCTTTATTGGCGATGCAGAACCATCAGAAGTCGAACTAGCCCTACAACAGATCGATCCTGATGCACTAACACCAAAACAAGCGTTAGAAACCATTTACCAATTAAAAAAATTACTTTAACTAATCAACAATAATAGTAAATTAATCAAAAACCGCCATTAAATTAATAGTGGCGGTGATAATTTTAGAATTTTGGTTTGAATTATTTCCAAAATTTCTTCTTGGAGGTTTTACCAATACCTGGATTGAAACTATTAGTTGGATCTAACTCATGGTAAAAGTTTTTCAAATCTGAATTAGCATGATACAAATGACCAACATTATGTTCAGCTGGATATTGCGCTCCACGCTGATCGAGTATCACCAACATCTCCTCTTCCACTTTAGCACAGTCAGTACCTTTTTTTGCTAAATAGTCTTGATGGAACACTGAACAGAAAAAATGACCATAATACAACTTATGAATAAAATGCTGACTAATACTTTCAGGCAAGGTTTCGAACCAATTTTTATCATTACGTCGCAAAGCGATATCTAACGCGACTAAATCCTCAACCGTTTTAGTATGCACATTACGATAAACTGTCGCCGCACCAGCAACGGCAAAACGGTGCAACATTGCGGCTTCTGCCTCTTTATCATTACAACGAAAATAACTGCCATTACGTTTTTCCGTTGAACTGGTAGCAAAATAGTCCTGCAAAAATGCTTCAGCTTCAGCTATGCCACCATCAGACATTTTTAAAATCAAATGATGTTCATAACGATCACGATAATCACGCATCGATTTTGGCAAATGATTTGGCCACAATTTACAAACAGTCACGGCAAATTTATCGGAAAAACTGCCCGAAATGAAGGGAATTTTACTCATTATTCGATCAACAAAATTTTTCAAAGCATACATACGAGGTATGTTATCAGTGCCCAATTTTTGGATCGCTAAAAATAGATGTTTACCATATACTGCAGC
Organism: Gilliamella sp. A7; assembly: GCF_002142015.1. Lineage (NCBI taxonomy): Bacteria > Pseudomonadati > Pseudomonadota > Gammaproteobacteria > Orbales > Orbaceae > Gilliamella > Gilliamella sp. A7. The sequence continues at coordinate 9,001 of NZ_NASN01000013.1, read as the reverse complement.
TATATCAAACGCATCTCGATGAATATACTCACCAGAAACTGGTAAATTTTTAAATTGTCCTAAAATATGACGACGAATATCATCTAGTTCATTGGTATTATTCGTGCCAATATAAAACACAGCAGTGTTTTCCTCTAATGGAAACGTATCTAATCGCACCGCAAATACCATTAACCGCCCTGCACTACCAGATGCTTCGTAGTGACGAGCTGGATCTGCATTATATCGAGCCGGTGTATCAGCATCGATTTGTCGCACATGATCACAATAATGGTGATCATGCCCTAAACCAGCGTTCGGGTTAACATCTTTATCGGTATAAACACGATTTTGTAGATTTTGTAAAATATCCTCAGGCGTATCGCCTAACTCAATACCTAAATGATTAACCAAATGTAACTGCCCTTGCTCATCCAATTGAGCAAATACTGCCATTTGAGTATAAGCTGGCCCCCGTTGAATTAACGCACCACCCGAATTATTACAAACGCCACCTAATACTGAAGCACCAATACAAGACGAGCCAATCACTGAATGTGGTCCACGATGATATTTTTTTAGTTCTTTTTCTAAATGAAATAACGTACTACCCGGCAAACAGACAACTTGATCGCCATTTTCAATTACTTGAATACCATCTAATCGACGGGTGCTTACAATAACTATCGGTCTATCATAATCATTACCATCTGGCGTTGAACCACCTGTTAAACCAGTGTTAGCTGATTGAGTTATTACAATAACATCAGCTTCAACACAAGCTTTCAAAACTTGCCACTGCTCTAATAGTGTGCCAGGTATAACCACCGCTAATGCATCCCCTAGGCCAAAACGCGCACCTTGGCGATAAGGTAAAGTACGACTTGGATCAGTTAAAGTATATTTATCACCAACAATACTTTTTAACTTTTCAACAAGGCCTGATGTACTATTATTCACTGTCATTTTGGTTCCCTTATTTAAATTAGAATTAGACAAATATTCAACTCTTACTGATTATATTATAACCAATTAAATTTATTGAAAAGAGTACATTACACTTTACAGAGAGAAAGGACAAAACTGACACAAAAAGCTAAAAGGAATAAAAATAAAAGATAATTATTAGTGTATAGCGGTGGTATAAAGAATGAAGATTAAAGTTTTATCGAACAATGCATACATTTTTGAGTTTTAAAAATAGCGTTCCTCAACTTTTTTTGCTAAAAAATTCTTTTAGTCGATAAAAATACTTTCCTAAAAAAGCAAATATACGGTGTTGGTTACTATTCTTTTTTAGTTTTTTAAATTCTTGGACTGATTTTATTAATGGTACATCTATTTTGAATATTTTTTTCGGTTTCTTTGGCTTTCTAATATTTTTATTTTGAATTCGATTTTCAATAACGCCAACAATACTAATCATAATAACAAATAATATGATTAAAAATTCAGAAAAAACAAAGAAAAATACCTGTTCACTATTACCCCTAATAGTATAAAATCTTGTAGATACTACAGCTGCATAGCTATCTGTGGTAGTTAACAAAAATAGCATGGGAAATAAAAAAGCACTTTTCAAATTTAACATTCCTTTTTCACTATATTCTTAAGTGATGACTGAAAATAAGCATACAACAAAGTATAAAATTTGCATATAAATTAGATAATTTTAGATTGTATTTCATTAGAAAATCATTTAATTTTTTCCAATTAGACTATTTAGGTTATGCAGATAATCTAAACATTGTTGTGTTATAGATTTCATAAATTCATAATTAAAAAATATAATTTAATCGCTTTTATCAATAGATAAGCTATCATTTCAAACTAATCATCTTGATGTTTCAACTTCACTTAATAAATATCAGACAGGAAAATTATAATCACCTGATTTTAAAGAAGATAGATATGGAATGAAGATAGAATGAAAGTTTAATTACTTCAATATCTCGTTCGTTTAATATCGGTACTTTAATGACCTTATATATCGGTGGACAAGTAGGATTTAAACCCCGAATAATTGAAGGAATCCTTGAAAAAGCAAAATTTGAATCGCCACTGTCATTATTATTAGACGGTCAACAACGATTTACTTCAATGTATTAAGTAACTCTTCGCAAACAAATTGTTGAAACAAGCACACCTAAAAATAAAAGGTTAAACGCTGGTTTATATTGATATAAAAAGGCCTTATATTCTAATATAGATAGAGAAGAAGCAATTATAAATATTGCTGAGGATAAAAATTTGAAAAGAACAAGAAGATTAACTCAGATTTAATTCTTTGTACATTAACTATTTAATATATTAAAATTTAAAATAAATATTTAATGGTTGGGAATATAATAACTAAATTTTATATTAATATGATGAAAAAACTTTATTTATTGATTATTTTCTTTTTTCTATTTTATTGTAGTAAGTCTGCAATTGCCGAACAAAAAGCTATTGATGTAAATCCTATTAAAGAAACATCAGTAGTGACAGAAAAAAATACTCAATCTCAATATATTTCTTATGAAATGGTGAAAAATTTATCCTTAGATGATGCACTAGAAAAATTTCCTTCCTATGAAAAAGAAACATATATTTTAGGAACTGATGAAGGTCCAATAACAGAATTTAGGATAAGGCTGCTAAATATTTTCAAACCAGACGAAATTGAGCAGCAGAAAATTAAAATAACCGAAATAACTTGGCAAATTAATGCTGAAGAAAATTTAACAGTTTGGTATCATCTACAAAAAGATCAATGGTTACCTATAGATCATTATATTTGGCATAAAGATTCTCTGTTTTAATCTGTTAAAAAATAGTATGCCACCAATGACGACCACTATCTACAATTTAATAAGAGATCCATTTTATTAGTAAATGGATCTTAACGCTAAATTATAGAATCAAAAATCAAGTATAAAAAATACTAGAACAACGTAGTTTATCTTATAATCCGAAATGCTTTACAAAGCGGATAGAACACGCCATCACGTTCAATTTCATCTTAATAAAATTCAATTATTCATTTTCAATCACGAGTTTGTAATCTTTTGCAATAATATCAAAAATATAATCATAAGTTTGTAATACATAGTGTTTATGATCTTCGCTTATCTTAGAGGATATGCTGCCGTTTTTTAACTCTTGAATTAAACTAGAATTACAAACTAAATCAAAAGATGAATCTAATTTTTTTTCATTTATATAAAGATCTAATTCGCAACACTGATAATAAATAACACCAGAAAAAGAAAAAATATATGGAATAAAATGTTTGTCAGAATTTATACCCGTCAATGAGGAGCTAAATTCACCTTTAAAAATACAACAATATTCTGTACCAAATATCTGTCTAAATTCATCCAAATAAATAGCATCTCTGCCATAAATAATACCTATCTCTTTAGTTTTAATAGCCCTATATTCCATATTATTGAATCATCCAGTTTTTAATTTTTTATATTAACTTAATTTTAACAAGCACTAAAGAGCAAAGGCCAGTAAATAAATTTTGCACTAACAGGACTCATTAACTGTATACGATTGCATTATAGAAAATATAAAATTGTACATTTATAGGATTAAAGCATTTTATTCCTGCAAATTCCTAATCAACCAGAATAATTAAGTAAATACAAAAATTTTGCATATCTTTATATTTTTTGGGAATAAAACTTTCTAATCCAATTTTGGATGCTGATCAACCAGTTCTTGTCTTTTATTTTGTAGATCTTCGATCTGTTGATCAATATCTTCTACTTCATCTTCAATAGAATCAAAATGTTCAGATAAGAGAGCTTTGGCTTCATAGCGATTAGCCGCAGTTGGAGTCGTACCGTGCAATGGTTTTTTAGCTGTTTCGTGCATTGCAAGACCAGTAATAACACCAATAAAACCTATCATCATTAAGTAATAAGCTGGCATAAATAAATTGCCAGTTGATTCAACTAACCATGCCACTAGTGTTGGTGTTAACCCTGCAACAATAATCGCAATATTAAAAATACTGGCAATGGCACTATAGCGAATATTAGTTGGAAACATTGCCGGCAATATTGAAGTGATAATTCCAGTAAAACAGTTTATGAATAACGCTAAAATAAATACGCCTAAAAAGACGAGTGGAATATGTTGGCTATTAATTAACACAAATGCAGGATAAGATAAAAGGAGTAAGCCAATACTACCAATCAATATAAAGGGTTTGCGACCTATTTTGTCACTTAATAAGCCAATTATGGGTTGAATAATTAACATCCCAACCATAATAGCGATAATAATTAGCAAGCCGTGCTCAGTATCATAATTTAGGTTATGTGCTAAATAGCTTGGCATATAAGTTAATAATAAGTAAAAAGACACATTAGTCACAATGATCAATCCAGCACAAATTAAGATATGTCGCCAATATTGGCTAATAATTTGTTTTAACGCAGTAGTTGATGATGTTTCAGCTATGTCAGCTGATTGCCTAGCCTCAAGGTGCTGTTGAAAAGTTGGGGTTTCTTCTGAGATATGATGCAATATAAAGCTAATTATACCTAAAGGTAAAGCGATTAAAAATGGGATACGCCACCCCCAATTGTACAATGCCGACTGACTAAGTAGCATAGACAAAAATACTACTAGACCTGCCCCTAAAATAAATCCAACCATTGAACCAAAATCAAGCCAGCCACCAATAAAACCACGTTTACGATCTGGTGAATATTCAGCAACAACTGTTGCTGAACCTGAATATTCGCCACCTATTGAGAAACCTTGAGCTAATTTAACAATTAATAACAGAACTGGCGAGGTAACACCAATAGTTTCATAAGTGGGAATAAGCCCAATACCAAACGTACTTAATGACATAATCACTAAACTAATCGATAACACTTTTTGACGGCCAATATTATCACCAATTAAGCCAAAAATAATGCCACCTAATGGGCGAATAAAAAAGGGAATCGAAAAAGTCGATAATGCAGCAATAATTTGCACACTAGGAGATACATGAGGAAAAAATATCTGTCCGATAATATAAGCCAAAAAACTGTATACCCCAAAATCATACCATTCAATAGCATTACTAAAAGCCGATGCCCAAGTCGCTTTTTTTAATTGATTATCATCAATAATGGGAATATCAGTAATGTCTAACGGTTTATTATTAGTTTTATTTAATTTTGCCATAAAATAACGCCTTTTAAATTAATCAATATTAAGATTTAAATCCAAATAATTAACTTTAATTAGCTACTATGCCAAACAGAAGTAGTTGTCATTACCCGACTTGACTTACTTTTTTGTTGAAAGTGTACGATTCTGATTAATAGAAGACCATATCACAATGATTGATACAGTAAAAAGATAAAATCGTAAAGTTATAAAAATGTATAATAAGTAACACTAACAAATAATTAGCGTTATCTAAGTGACTAGATAAAGAATTAAGATAAAACTTTAATCACATATAATTGCAAATTTAGTTTTGTTTATACGAATAATACTCCAAAGAGTATAACCAAAATTATATACCTAAAATCAGCAAAAATAACACTCTCATCATACTATTTTATCATTTACTTTTTTAATCACGTAATGGATGTCTATTGCTAGTAACCTTATCTATAATCCTTTAAAATAATATAACTTAAACTGATGAGGTATTCCCTATGCGTTGGAGAAACCAAAGAGAGAGTGATAACATTGAAGATCGCCGCTCACAATCAGGAAGTGATATTGGAACAAGGATTCCAATTGGTGGTAAAGGTAAAATTATTTTATTTATTGTCGTGTTAGTTGCTGGTTATTATGGCGTTGATTTAACTGGCTTACTGAATAGCAATCTGATTGATTTAGACGATACCACATCCATATCATCAACATTGCCTGTTGATAATAGTTCTATAAATAATAATGCAACTAAATTTACCTCAATTATCTTGGCCAGTACTGAAGATTATTGGAGTCAAGAGTTTCAACAATTAGGTAAAACCTATATTGCACCTAAATTAGTACTTTATAGTGGTGCAACTCGAACTGCTTGTGGCACAGGTCAAGCAATGATGGGACCATTTTATTGTAATCTCGATCAAACGGTTTACCTTGATCTATCATTTTATCAAGAGATGAAACAACGCCTTGGGGGCGGTGGTGATTTTGCTCAAGGCTACGTGATTGCTCACGAAGTAGGACACCATGTACAAAACTTACTTGGGATTTTTGCTAAGGTTGAACAATTAAGGCAAAATCAATCTAAGGAGACCAGTAACCAGTTATCAGTCAAACTTGAATTACAAGCCGATTGTTATGCTGGATTATGGGGAAATGCCATGCAAAAACAGAATATTTTGGAAATGGATGATATAGAACAAGCCCTAAATACCGTACAAGCAATTGGCGATGATCGCTTACAACAGCAAAATAATGGTTATATAATTCCTGATAGTTTTACTCATGGTTCATCAAAACAACGTTATAGTTGGTTTAAACGTGGTTTTGATAGTGGAGCAATTGATCAGTGCAATACATTTATTCAATAAGGAAATTAAAAAGGAAATAAGTATGTCGAAAAAATTAGTCAACCGAGTTTTATTAGTTAATGATGATGGAATTGATGCACCTGGGATCCGAATTTTAAAGAGTATTGCTGAAAATATTGCCAACGAAGTTTGGATAGTTGCACCAGTTGTCGATCAAAGTGGTGTTTCTTGTTCAGTTAGTTTGAAATCACCATTTCGCATACAAAAGCGTAACCAAACAGAATATGCAGTTTATGGTACACCAGCTGACTGTTCGTTATTTGCCATCAAATCATTAATGGCGGCACAATTACCAGATTTGGTTCTATCTGGGATTAACAATGGTTCAAACTTAGGCTTTGAAACTGTATTATCTGGAACAGTTGGCGCAGCAATGATGGCTATGACACTTGGTGTGCCAGCAATAGCATTGAGTCAAGTGAGTAGTGAGGACAATATACCAACAGATTGGCATTGCTCAACTCATCTTGCTGAGTCAGTAATAAGGCAATTACAATCCCTAACGACACCAAAGAATACTTGTTTTAATATTAATTTTCCTAATTGCCGAGCAGAGCAAATAAAAGGAATTAAAATCACCAAACAAGGGACTGCTGATGTTAGCAAATTTGTGGTTGCTGAAACACAAGATCCTGAAGGACATGAATATTTTTGGTTTAGAGCACAACGCAATCAAAATGTGCTTGATAATGATAAAGAGCTCGATGCAGCCAATAATGGCTATATCGCGATTACGCCATTACATTATGAACGTACTGATTACGACTTTTATCAACAAATAAAAGCTACATTTAACGTTTAACTTTTTGGTTGATGGAATTATTGCGTCTTCCTTGATTAGCTAAATAATCAGGAAGACGTAAAATATAAGTATAAAGCTTTTGAAATTATTTCTTAACCAATGCACAAAAGACAAAAGAAATAGTAACCATCATTAAGCCAATCCAATAAATTATTTCATGACCATATGCTTGTGATGCAAAACCTTGAATAATCCCAGCCAAAATAACACTACAAATAATGCCATTATTAAATAAAGTTGAAGCAACCCCCATTCGAGTTGGTAACAAGTCTTGAAAATAGATAATACCAATATTGGCAACGATGCCAATAAATAGTGCGTTAAAAATCTGCAATACATATAACATGGTTGGGTCAGTAAATAAAATCATACCAACATAAAATAAAATTCCGCAAATGATAGCGATAAAAAACAGATTGCGCTTACCTAATGCTGGCACCATATACCCAGCAATTATCATTACTGGAATCTCAATCCCTGCAGCCAGCCCCATTAACGCACCAGGTAATGAATCAGAGAGATGCAATACTGTTTCAACATAAATTGGCATATCGATAATATACATCATATTAGCAGTCCACATAAAAATAGTAGAAAGTAACAAACACATCACATTGCGATTAGTAAAAATTGATTGATTAGCGGTAGCTAACTGACTAGGACTCAGTGAACTGATTGACTTTTTTTCTACTGGTGGTAAAAAAACTGCTACTACAAACATGGATATGATAAACATCGACATCGCACATAAATACATTGAGGTAAAACCATAATGGATAGCTAAACCAAATGATAATGGCGGACCAATAACCCATGCCAAAGATAATTGCGCTCTAATCAATGAATTAAATGCAACGGCATTACGGCCACTTTTTTCAGCATATTCTCGCGCCATAGCAAAAACTTGTGGCATGGCAGCCGAAGCTAACGCAGCAAAAAATACGCCTAATGTAATTAATACATAATAGTTACGTGAATAAGCAAAAATCAGACTATTTGCTAATCCCATCAAGCAACAAAAAATAACAATCTTACGTCTGTCACCTTTGTTGTCTGAATATTTGGCTAACAAATAACTACCGATAATACTAGCTAATGCATTAATTGAGAAAAATATACCTACCAAACGAGGATCAGCACCCACTTCAAATGATAAGAAACGACTTAATGTGGGTGATTGCAATGCACCAGCCACACCAATAATAAATGTAGTCACTAAAAAAGCGCCAAAAATTACGCCCGATTTTCGAAGAGATGAAGAAGTCATAATAGGAACTTAACAATTTGATAATGTACGATAATTATATCCTTAAAAGTAGTGTGAATATAGGCTTAAGTGAGATCATTAGCTAATTATTCAAGCAATAGTTAATATTAATAATAAAATTAGGATGATGACTTGATTATTTAATCTTTTAACTGTACTAATGCATAATTTTTAATAATGGATTAATTTAATAGCTTTTATTATTGCACCATTGGTGAGCTAATCACTACTAATACATTCGTATTTTTTTAGTTAATCTATTATTGAAAATTACATATAAACCATATCTATAAATAACATTAAATGTTGATCTGTTTAAAAGTTAGGCAGGATCAATTGTTAATACATATTATGTCAAGCTTAATAAACATAATAAAAACGGCTTTATAATTGTAATAGATTTTCTTTCTACTATAGATGTTG
>NZ_NASN01000125.1:0-439 GCF_002142015.1 Gilliamella sp. A7 | reverse complement strand
GTTTTACCTGCATTACATTTTTAGACATCCCTAAACCAATTCTTAAACGTAATGGTCCAGCGTAACTAGGTGGTGAATTTTTAGGTCGCCAAGTAGCACTACCTGTAGAGCGGACAATAGGCGCATCATTGAGTAGTGTAGCCATAGTTAAACCTTTCTCTAGTGTCGCTGTATAAATAAAAGGTTTAATATTTGAACCTAATTGACGAAGAGCTTGAGTAGCACGATTAAACTTGCTTAAATAAAAATCATAACCACCAACAATTGCTTTGATAGCACCATTGTCTGAATCAAGTGAAACTAATGCTGCATTGACAGCTGGAATTTGTGCCAATGCCCATTTATCATTTATTTTCTTAACCCAAATGAGTTGCCCTGGTTTTAATGTATCAGATACTTTTTTCGGAAAAGATCCTTGTTTAGTATCACTAATAAATGG
>NZ_NASN01000124.1:0-507 GCF_002142015.1 Gilliamella sp. A7 | reverse complement strand
TTCAACCTATTAACATGATAATAAAAAACACTTTTTGCCAGTTTTGTTGCTGATAGTAAATGTTTTAAAGAATACTGATATTTAAGAGCTAAAACAACTAACGTTTTTTCTTTGTTTGTTGTCGTTTTGCTTGCTTCAGCTCTTCTAACTTTTTTAGAACAGCATTTTCTGCTCGTAAATAAGCAATTTCCTCTTTTAATTCTTCAATTGTTTTTTCATCATCACTATGAGTTGGTTCAATACGGGGGTGCTTCATACAGGGTCTTCCTCTGGAACGATATTCAAGCCCTCGGAAACCTTTTTTATGATATCTATCAAGCCAAACAAATAGAAGCCCGGGGGAACTTAAATTAAGCATAGCACTAGTGTGCCCGAGAGACCAATTATTTGTCCACATTAATTTTAGTGCTTGTAATCTTGCTTCGGCATGACGTAAATGAGGTGTTGGTTGAAAGGCGTTACCCCCATGAATCGCAACCACTTGGGACCAATATCGAATCTGACGAG
>NZ_NASN01000123.1:0-524 GCF_002142015.1 Gilliamella sp. A7 | reverse complement strand
TTGCACCGTTAATATCATTATCCCTTCATCTATGCCGGTAATCGTACTGCCTTTGATGCGAATATGTTGCCCCGGGGCTAAATTGGCCTGATTACTTTTACCCCGGATAAGAATTTGACGGCTAATTGCTTGCTCATGACGAATGCGGGCATACCATTCACCACTTTCAACACTATCAACACTATCACCCACCTTACCCGCATTACCATTATCTGTATGACTTGCATTACCAAAATTAGAGCTAATCTCACGGCTATTATCACCGCTGTTTTCATCATCATGATTACGGTTGTGATTATTTATATCATTGGTATTACTACCATTACTATTTAACCCTTTATAGTGTTCATCATAACGGTAATCGGTACCATAAGTGGTACTATTTTTCTGTTGGCTATTCACTTCACCCAGTAAATTCGCCGGTGCATCTCGGTAGTTATAATCCTGTACTTTTACCGACGCTTCTACCATTTGACTGTGTAATGACATATCCCAGACACTTTCAACGCCGTTATCCAATGTGC
>NZ_NASN01000122.1:0-536 GCF_002142015.1 Gilliamella sp. A7 | reverse complement strand
CCCATATCATTTGGTCTTAAGTAACAGATACTCTGATTATGGGGAATAACGGTATATTCCACCCAATTATTACCATAATAACGATTATTCGGTGCACCATAAGGAGTGTTAGCTTGGATATTCCACACCTCTACTCTTAATTTATACGGCCCCCCACAGCCCCATAATTCATTACCTAACCTATCATTTGGAATTTGTTCACCATTTTCATACCATGTCGCTTTTAGATAACCTGACACATATCCCCCGGCTTCATCACCATCTGCATCACCTACAGTAAGATAAGGGATATTATGAGCATAACCATCACTGACGACACTATGGGACATCACTTGATTAAAATGCATACCTGGCGGTGCTTTTATTGCAACACCGGCATCCCAGGCGCTTATCCAATTATAACCACCTTGACCATCCGGAAAATTCAAGCCTATTATTTGACGTAAATCAGTTAAAGGGTTAAAACCATCGCCCAATATAACATAGGGCGCATTACCATGAATGACATTGGTTGTATGCGCCGATAATGCATGACT
>NZ_NASN01000121.1:0-544 GCF_002142015.1 Gilliamella sp. A7 | reverse complement strand
TTATCTCAATCCAACATATTTTCATATATCAGCTTGCGATAAAAACGAGAACTCGTTTCTTTCAGCTTGTTCCTAATTGTTAAAGAGCTTTATCTTTCTATTCATTCGAATATCAAATAAATACAAACATAATTTTTTATAGATAAAAGAGATTTCTTTAATGGTGGAGCTAAGCGGGATCGAACCGCTGGCCTCCTGCGTGCAAGGCAGGCGCTCTCCCAGCTGAGCTATAGCCCCATTGTCTCACTTCATCAACCAACCAAGCTAACCATCAGCTTAAGCAGTCGAATTGGTGGGTCTGAGTGGACTTGAACCACCGACCTCACCCTTATCAGGGGTGCGCTCTAACCACCTGAGCTACAGACCCAATAAAGTGACCCTTTCTAAACAAACAATCTGTGTGAACACTTACGAGCGCTTCGTAAGGAGGTGATCCAACCGCAGGTTCCCCTACGGTTACCTTGTTACGACTTCACCCCAGTCATGGACCACACCGTGGTAAACGCCCCCCTTGCGGTTAAGCTATCTACTTCTGGTGCAACCC
>NZ_NASN01000120.1:0-557 GCF_002142015.1 Gilliamella sp. A7 | reverse complement strand
ACTCCCATAAATTGTACCTATCAATAAACGTATAAATATAATAAGTTGCGTTTTGCCTTTAACAAATCAGACACCGAATGTAGAATTAACTGCATAGCATATCTATTTTTTTGAAGAGCGCACTTTTTTAATCCAATAATTTGAGGAAAGGAGTTTTGAAAAGGTTAAAACAGTGCGTAAATAGCTTATTTCACTAATGATATTTACAAAAGTTAACAATTTAACTTCTAAAAAGCAGTTGCATTGGTTATTTTCAGTTACTATACTTTTAGCAGATTTTAAGTACAATAATCGACTGGGATTTAGTCGAACAGACTTAAAAAAAGCTAAATAAAACATGGAATTAATTGACAGGAACGTCATCATGAACTATAATATTCAACACCCAACACCCAACACCCAACCTGCCTAACTTATAATTTAAATTTATCTCATTATTGCAATCAAGGTTTAGTCTTTTCTGATAATTTATATTTTCGCCAATTTTTGCGGTCTTTTTTATTTTTGCCGTTTTTTAGAGTTTTCGCCGTCACTTTAGTTTTATTATTTTCATTTAA
>NZ_NASN01000012.1:0-61824 GCF_002142015.1 Gilliamella sp. A7 | reverse complement strand
ATCATACACTCACTATCAATAATAGAAAAAGCCAAATATATTAAACAGATAAGCTAAATATATAACTAAAAGTAATATAAATATTCGATATCGGCATTTCTCATCTTTCCTGAAAATTCTTATAGTGAAATTCTAGAAATTTTTCATACTTTGAAATATTCAAAATATGGTGGCAACTATTGTAGGGAGCACACATGGATTTATTTAATATTAAAAAAACTTTTTTTATAGGTTTATTTTCAATTTTGTTACCATTTTATTCACTAGCTTATGAAAAAACACCACAATATGGTGGAACACTAGTTGTTCATTACTCAGCTGAACAAAGGATTCTCAATCCAGCTTTACGCGCTTCAACTGGTGTATATGAAGTATCAGGAAAAGTAGTTGAATCACTGGTAGATCTTGATCAAAATGGGCAAATTATTCCCGTCCTTGCTACATCATGGACATCATCGCCGGATGGAAAAACAATAACGTTCAAATTACGTGAAGGCGTAAAATGGCACGACGGCAAATCATTTACATCACAGGATGTAAAATATAATGCGCTGGAATTTTGGAAGAAAAGATTAAATTTTTCAACTGCATTGCAACTTAATTTAACTTCTGTCGATACCCCTGATGACTATACTGTAGTTTTCAATTATTCTCGTCCAATGCCGTTAGATTTACTATTAAGAGCACTCGTCGATCTTGGCTATGTGGTACCCAAACATTTATATGAAGGAACTGACGTCCTAAATAATCCTTATAATACGGCACCAATTGGGACAGGTCCTTTTAAATTTGTTGAATATCAACGAGGCCAACATATTATTGTTGAACGTAATACGGACTACTGGCGAAAAGGCTATCCTTATTTAGACAAAATAATTTGGCGTATTATTGATGATAATTCTTCAGCATCTGCTGCATTAGAAAGTGGACAAATTGATTTAAGTGCCTACTCAAAACTAAGTCTTGCTGATATTAATCGATTCAAACAAAACGAAAAATTTGCAGTACTAACTAAAGGCTCACAAGCTAATATTTTTAATAACACTTTGGAATTTAACTTCCGTAATCCTATCATTGCTAACTTAAATGTTCGCAAAGCAATTGTCCAATCGCTTGATATCTCTTTTTTTACTGAAGATTTCTTATATGGTTTTGGAAAACCAGCAACGGGAATTATTCCTTCATCAAATACCTTTTACCCCATAAGCAGTAAAATCGTTTACCCTTTTGATAGAGAGAAAGCCGAACAATTATTAGATGAAGCCGGCTATAAACGAAAATCTGATGGTAATCGTTTTACTTTAAAATTAGTGCATATCAATAATGGTGAAGATGTCCCACTTTTTGCAACTTTCATTCAACAATCTTTAGCTGAAATTGGCATTAACGTGGTTATCGTCAATCTCGATACCGCTGGCGCTTTAAATGCTGTTTATAAACTACACGATTTTGATATTGCAACGGGTTGGCATCAATATAGAGGCGATCCTGCAGTATCAACAACAGTTTGGCTGCGTTCTGGTAGCCCTGATGGTGCTCCTTGGACCAATCAATATGGTTGGAAATCTGATACCGTCGACCAATTAATTGATAATGCTGCAACTGAAATAGATCCAACCAAACGTAAAGCGCTTTATACTCAGTTGGTCGATATCATAAATGCTGAACTGCCTCTGTGGTTTGCTACTGAACGAGAATTCATCTCGGTAGTGAATACTAAAGTACACAATCATCACAATACCGCACGTTGGCCATCAAGTAGCTGGTTTGATGTATGGATAGAACATTAAATTAAGGTGAAATGATGACGCATATACTTACTCTTGCACTTAGACGACTGATAACCACTATACCAGCATTGGTTATCATTCTAATCACACTATTTTTATTATTGCAATTAGCACCTGGTGATACAGTCGATGCATTGTTAGCCCAAATTGGTGGCGCCGAATCGAGTGTAATTGACGAAATGCGTCATTATTATGAACTAGATCAATCCACAAGCTCTCGATTGCTAAACTATTTATGGCGATTAGTTCATTTAGATTTAGGTCAATCTGCAATCTATAACAAGCCGGTAAGCCATATGATTTTAGAACGTTTACCTGCTACATTATTATTAATGATCAGCGCAATGTCATTAGCGTTTACCTGTGGCACAATTCTTGGCATTTTATCTGCCCAAAAAGTCAATCGTTGGCCTGATACTTTGATTTCTATATTAGGACTGATTTTTTATTCCACTCCATCTTTTTGGTTAGCATTAATGGGGATAGTTTTCTTTTCAATTTATTTAAATTGGTTACCTCCTAGTGGATTTGGCAGTATAGAGCAATCCTTAACTGGATTTTCAGCAATACTTGATATTGCATGGTATTTAATTCTACCAACAATAACTTTAGCTTTAGTTTATCTAGCAATCTATTTGCGCATCATGCGTGCATCCCTACTTGAGGTATCTACTCTAGATTTTGTTAAAACAGCTAAAGCCAAAGGATTAAGCAGTCGCAAAATATTAGTCAATCACATTTTACGTAATGCAATGTTACCAATGATAACCTTAATCGGCTTACAAGCTGGAACCATGTTAGGTGGTTCAGTTGTCATTGAGACAATTTTTGCCATCCCAGGATTAGGCCGCCTAGCCTATGATTCTGTTGTACAACGAGATCTAAATACGTTACTCGGCGTAGTATTTATTTCTGCAATATTAGTTATTTTTATTAATATTATTGTCGATATGCTTTACGCCAAACTTGATCCACGAATTACAGGACATTAATAATGGCGATATTAAAAGATTATTTCCGCAGTCCAATCGCTAGAATTGGCACAATTTTACTGGTATTAATTATTATCATTGCTTTAACTGCCGATTGGATTTTTCCGGGTAACCCACTTCGTTTAGCTGGCCGTCCTTTACAATGGCCATTTTCCAATCCTAAATTTATCCTAGGAACCGATCAAGCAGGACGCAATATTGCCGCACAACTTTTTCATGGTGCTAAGGTATCGCTTATTATTGGGCTTATCTCTACATTGATAGCAATGGTTATCGGGGTGATCATTGGCGCCATCGCTGGGTTCTATGGCCGATGGGTTGATGACATACTTATGCGCCTGACAGAAGCATTCCAAATTTTACCAAATTTTTTACTTTTGTTAGTTGCAGTGGCGGTATTTGGTTCAACCATAAATATTGTAGTGATTGCAATTGGCGTGGTTTCTTGGCCACCTGTTGCAAGACTAACTCGAGCCGAATTTTTATCATTACGCAATCGTGAATTTGTCCAAGCTGGTAAAACTATTGGTATGAGTTCAACTAGACTTATGTTTAAAGAAATCTTACCTAATGCATTACCACCGGTAATTATGTATGCCAGTGTTATTTTATCTACTTCGATATTAATGGAAAGTGCACTTGCCTTTTTAAATCTTTCTGATCCGAATATTTCCTCATGGGGAAATCTAGTTGGGAATGGGCGTCTGGTATTACGTCAACAATGGTATGTTTCAGCTATTCCGGGAATAGCAATATTATTAACTGTTTTATCGACGTCATTAGTAGGACAAGGAATAAATGATGCACTCAACCCGAGGTTAAAAAAGAGATGAATCAAAAAAAACTATCTATTAAAAATTTAACCATAACTTTACCTCAAGGTTCGGATCGAAAATATGCTGTTAATGATGTATCACTAGATCTTTATGCTAATGAAATACTATGTATCGTCGGTGAAAGTGGGTCGGGTAAATCTTTATTATCTAATGCAATCATGGGACTATTACCTGATGGGGTTACGGCTTCTCAAGGTGAAATCGATTTCGATGGCAATAATTTACTCACCTATAATGACGAACAAATGCGTAAAATCCGTGGTGCGCATATCGGCATGGTATTTCAAGATCCCATGACAGCATTAAATCCATTAAAAACCATCGCTAACCAAATTAGTGAAATGTTTACCATACATACTAATTTAAGTAAAAAAGATATTAATCAGAAAGTTATATCCTTGTTAACAGATGTGCAAATGCCAAATCCTATATCGGTTGCTAATGCTTATCCTCACCAGCTTTCTGGAGGACAACGTCAACGAGCTATGATTGCCATGGCCTTAGCATTAGAACCTGCTATTTTAATTGCCGATGAACCAACAACTGCTTTAGATGTTACAACTCAAGCTTGCATTTTAAAACTGATTAGCGAATTACAATCACGTAAAGGAACAGCGGTCTTATTTATTACTCATGATTTTGGTGTAGTCGCCGATATTGCAACTCGCGTTGCGGTTATGCAACAAGGACAGATTGTTGAGCAAGGCGTTGCGGAGGAACTATTAAATCATCCCAACCATCATTATACACAAGGATTAATTGCTGCAGTTCCGCCACTTACGCCGGGAGATGTTCGTCTTATTAACAAGGAAATTATTCTAGAAGTAAATAATCTTTCAAAGATTTATCACAAAAGTAGTTTTCTCAAAAAAAATCGGCGCACAACCTATGCTGTGAATGATGTGAGTTTTAAGTTACATAAAGGTAGTACGTTGGGAATTGTTGGCGAGAGTGGTTCAGGTAAATCAACATTAGCCAGATGTATCATAAAATTATTGGAAATAGACAGTGGTCAAATCCACTTTGAAAAAGAAGATATTAGTAACTTAAAAGGTAATAAACTTAAACACTATGCACGTCATATCCAGATGGTATTTCAAGATCCTTATGCATCATTAAATCCTCGTCGAAAAATCGGTGACCAAGTTACTATTGGGCCAATACTGCACGGAATAACCAAACAAGAAGCAATAAAGAAAGCAAAAGAGTTATTCAACATGGTTGGCTTAGAAAGTGAAGCGTTAAACCGTTACCCTCATGAGTTTTCAGGAGGACAACGACAACGAATAGGGCTTGCTCGAGCACTCGCATTGGAACCTAAAATATTGATTGCCGATGAACCTGTGTCAGCACTTGATGTTTCAGTACAAGCACAAGTACTGGAACTATTAAGCGAATTACGTAAAAAACTTGGCTTAACAGTGCTATTTATTACCCATGATCTGCGAGTTGCAGCACAAATTTGTGATCATATTCTGGTAATGAAATCAGGCAAAATTGTTGAGCAAGGTATCGCATCACAAGTCTTTTTAAATCCATCGCAACCTTACACCAAAAATTTATTGGCTGCAGTACCTGGAAAAGGTTGGAATCCACCTCGACTAATTGATATGTCCCCTGCTATTCATATTTAAGGAGTGAATATAATGACAACACTTACCCCTCAAATTGATCATGTTGTAGTCACCGTATCAGATCAGCTTAATAAAGCCAATTTTCAATATCAAAAGCTGGGGTTTACCATCACCCCACGAGGACACCATTCGTTAGGCACCAGTAACAATTTAGCCATTTTTTCGACTACCTATCTTGAACTTTTAGGTTTTGAACCGCAAAATGCCAATAAAGTTGATAAAAGTTGGCGGTTTGCTAATGGACTAACTGGCTTGGTCTTTAAAACCTCAAATGCCGATGAGCTTTATCAACAACTCGTTAATAATGGTATAAAAGTTGAAGGTGAAGAACCGCGATCCTTTTATAGACCAGTCGAATTAAATGATGGCACATTAGCTGATGCTTGTTTCAAAACTGTCAGACTTGATCCTACTTATACACCAAATGGACAAATCTTTTTTTGTGACCAATTAACACCAGAATTAGTGTGGCGTAAAGAATGGCAAAACCATCCAAATGGGGTAATCAATATTAATCAAGTTATCATTGAAGCTAAAAATCCCCTTTCCTCAATTAAGTTACTTGAAAAAACATTTCCGTCGGCAAAAATTATCGACGTCGACGGAGGCGTTCGGCTAAAAGCGGATGACAAATATATCGATTACCTTACACCAAGCGCAACACAGCGTCTTTTTGGCTCATCCTTAAGCAAAGCGAACAATGACCAAGATCGTAAAGTTGCTTTAGGTTTTACAACCAAATCATTATCACAAACTCAACAAGCCCTTGAGAGTGGGAAAATAAAATTTGATTTACAAAATAACACTATTGTCGTACCAGCTAGTGAAACATATGGTGTTGTTATGATTTTTAGCCAATTATAAACAGGAACCGATAAATATGAGTAAAATTTTATTTATAGGCAGTGGCCATATGTCGGAAGCGATTATTAGAGCATTAATAAAAAATAAAGCGTATGAGCCAGAAAATATCTTAGTGAACGATATTGTTAAATCTCGTTTAGACTATTTACAATTAACTTATGGAGTTACACCTACTAGCAAAATCGTCAATGCAGATATTATTGTGTTAGGGGTGCGACCTCAAGATTCGTGGAGTGACATTGTTCAACAATTTGGTACTAATAACAGAAATACCATTATCATTTCAATTATTGCTGGAGTCACAATTGCGCAAATAAAAGCATCATTAAAAGTCGATATCCCTGTTATTAGAACGATTCCCAACACACTCACCGATAGCGGTTTTGGTTATTCAGGTATTGCTACCGATGTTAATGAGCAGGAAGTTGCAAAACAGAAATCTGTTACTCAATTTTTCAATAGCTTTGGGAAACTAGAATATATTGATGAATCACTACTAGATATTTTTACTGGTTATGCGGTTGCAGGACCTAATTATATATATTATTTTTACGAATCTCTTGTTGATGCAGGTGTTTTAGTGGGCTTACCCCGAGACATGGCCAAACGAATTGCTCTTGAAAATTTGCACGGTGCAGCCTCAATGCTGCAATTGAGTCAAAAACATCCAAGACAATTACTCGATATAAATAATTCACCTGCTGGGGTGGGTATACACAGTTTGTATGAACTTAATAACAGTGACTTCGCAGCAGGATTACAGCGCAGTGTTAAAGCTGGTGTAATACGAACAGTTGAGCTTGGTAAGAATCAGTGAAATAATCTAAATATGATTTTTGAGGAACATAAAAAAACTGTTCCTCAAAATTTTTCTTTACCTATCAGAAGTTAAGCAATATCTTTTGCCACATATTTTTGGCTATTGTTATTAACTAATAAGAACAGTCCGATTAATGCGCCTAATACAAATAATCCAACCACATAAATGGCCGGTGCCATTTTACTAACAAAATCACTAAAAAATGAGATCAGTAATGGAGTTAAACCACCAGCAATAGCATAAGCCATATTAAATGAAAATGATACACCACTATAGCGAACCTGAGTTGGGAATACCTTAACCATAAAATAAGCAAAAGAGCCAACAATGCCGACACTAAAACCAGCTAAGAAATAAGTGATAAAAAGAAGATTTGCGTTTTCTAATGATAAATAAAATATAGCAATCATAATAGCAGCAATACTACAACCAATAACCAGCACTTTGCCCATTGCAAATTTATCCATCATCATGCCATAAAACGTACAACTAATGATAAGTCCAATGATAGCTAATATATTACCTTGTAAAGCGTCAATTGCTGAAAAACCAAATTGCTTTTGTAATAAAATTGGAGTCATTAACATTATCACCATAATACCGGCAGATAACACCCAAGTTAGTAACATTGATAAAATAGTTTGTGGTAAATACTGGGTTAAAACGGTTATCACTGGTAATTTTTTAGATAATTCTTCATTCTTACGTTTTTGAATTTCTAGAAAAATCGGTGTTTCTTTTAACCAACGACGAAGATACATGGCAATTAAGCCAAAAATACCACCAATAATGAATGGAATTCGCCAGCCCCAATTATTCATTTGTTCTATTGATACACTTTTACTCATTATGGTTGATACTAATGACCCCAGCAAAATACCTAAACTTAAACCACTAGTTAAAATACCACAGGCTAGGCCAATTTTGTTTTTAGGTACATGTTCAGCAACAAATGTCCACGCCCCTGGTACTTCACCACCTACAGCAAGCCCCTGGCATAATCGCATCATTAAGAGTAGTAATGGTGCAAAAATACCGATATTGGCATAAGTAGGCAAACAACCAATAAATAATGTTGGTAGCGCCATTAATAGAATACTAAGTGTAAACATTCTTTTGCGGCCAAACATATCACCAAAGTGAGCCATCACAATACCACCAAAAGGACGAATCAAATAACCAGCAGCAAATATGCCAAAAGTTTGAACTTGACTTAACCATGCAGGCATATCATTCGGAAAAAATAGATGGCTTATCGTAATTGAAAAAAAGACAAATATAATAAAATCATAAAATTCTAATGCACCACCTAATGCTGATAGGGCTAACGTTTTATAATCTTGACCATTTAATGTTCGCACATTTGTAGCTATTGTAGAATCTGGCATAATCATCCCTGTAAATATTTTTTTACAAATAGTCTATTAATCTGTACTAATATACCGGAACAAATTGCCATTTAAAAGAAAATATCAAAAAGTTCACACAAAATTAAAACTAGCACTAAATGATTAATAATTGGCCAAATAAAAACCTACAATGAAAAAATCTTATTAAATGGAGAGTTTTAAAATGGCAACAAAACGCATTTCTCGTGGAAAATTCAACCGTATGCAACAATTATCTAACCAGGATGGCGTAATTGCAGCATTAGCAATCGATCAACGTGGTTCAATGGTAAAAATGATGCAAAATGCTGTAGGTCAAGAACGTTATCATATTGATATGGTGTATGAATTTAAAGAGCTTGTTTCTCAGGAATTAACCAAATATGTTAGTGCCATTTTACTGGATGAAGAACTCGGTTTTAAAGGCATGGCAGCAAAAAATAAAAATGCTGGTTTAATTATGTCTTATGAAAAAACTGGATACGATGCCAATACACCAGGACGTTTACCAGATATTTTACCGGAAGATTCACTTCAACGCCTAATTCAAAAAGGTGCTGATGCAGCGAAAGTACTGGTCTATTATAATCCTGACGATCCGCAAGATATTTTAGATAAAAAACACGCCTTTTTAGAACGTTTAGGCAATGAAGCGAGGGCGGCCGATATTCCGGTATTTGTTGAGCCTATTGTTTATGATAATGTGGTAACTGATGATAAAAGCCCTGAATTCGCAAAAATAAAACCACAAAAAGTTATCAAGACAATTGAAGAATTTACTAAAGATCACTATTACATTGATATACTTAAAGTTGAAGTACCAGTATTATTCAAAAACGTTGCAGGATTTAACGATAGTAATCCAGTAGTTTATTCACAACAAGAAGCTGCCGATTATTTCAAACAAGCAAGTGATGTTGCCACTCGTCCTTTCATCTATTTAAGTGCAGGCGTACCAACCAAAACGTTCCATGAAGAACTCATTTTTGCCGGTGAGCATGGTGCCAAATATAGCGGTATTCTAGGTGGTCGAGCCACTTGGTTTGAAGGGATTGAGGCATATGCAAAAAATGGTAAAGACGGTTTAAAACGTTGGCTTGATACCATCGGACGTGAAAATGTTGAACAACTTAATAAGATTTTAAAACAATATGCAACCCCTTGGTATGATGTATATGGTGGTAAAGACAAGATTGAAATTATTGATCTTAAATTAAGTAATTAATCGTTTTTATAGAGATTTATATAAATAACTCAAATAACAAATAAGAGTACAAGTTTTATTCCTATTTTTCTTGTACTCTTCTTATTATTAATAAATAAGTTGCATATTAGCTAACCATCAGTTCTGTATACAATTGGATTCTACTTTTTATCAAACCGCCTGTTCGAAAAACAGGTTTACCTTACTTAGTTCAGCCATTGACTCTAAATAGGCTTTAATTTTAGTAGGAAAAATAAGTCCTTTAACACAGGTTAGATTGCGTAATATCGGGAATAAACATATATCATCCCAAGATAATGTTCCATTACATGCATTCGATGCCACAATTAATGGTTCAAGCTGATTTAATAAATCAGATATCTTAGCAATTAATGCATCAGTTTCGGCAAGACAATCAGCAAACGAACCCAATTTTTTACTCTTATTAGTAATAAAATTATCAATAGCAGCTTGAGTAGCAAATTCAGCCAAGCCTAATTTTACATATCGAGGACACTCTAATTTAGAGTCATATTGTTGAAACTTTTTAATTAATGCTTCAATTTCTGGATTTTTAGCTCCACTTAAGATAGGGCTTTTACCATAATTACTATCAACATAAGCAACAATATCAAGACTTTCAGGCATATAGCTACCATCTTCCTTTTGTAAGATCGGCACCATTTTTTCACCAATCATACTTGTCGGTGATTTTACATCATCACTGAGAAAGACATGCTGTTCAACTGGAATATTTTTTAAACCAAAAATCATTCTTGCCCGTACGCAAAAAGGGCAATGTTCATAAATATACAATCTCATATTCTTCTCCTAAAGCAATCAATGACCCATAACAAAAAAGCCAGACCTAAAAACAGCACAAAAACCGATCCTGCCGCATATAGCGCTTTAACATATCCAACCCTAACTACATTAATAAAAGGATATGGATATTGATTAGTAAGATAACCTCGTATAAAAATATAAATACCATAAATTAACATCGACAAAAACGAGCCAACAATGACATTAAATTGAATACGTCGAAATGGTCCCCAAACTAACCAACTTAATACGCCAATAATCGGTAGAATCACATGTAAACTTTCATTGGTAAATTGTAATAACGTATTAGGTGGTTTATGTATTCCCCTTAAAATTAAGTTATAAACTATCGCGGTTATAATCACCCCGACTAAGCCATTCAAGCGTATCACCTTGAAACTATATCGATTACAATTAGGCTTGAAAGTTAAGCATAGGCAACTAAATGCCAACATTAGATTAGAAAGTACCGTAAAAAAACTGTAGTAAAAGATTATTCGCCCAGTTGGAGTACTTGGTTGCCACGGTCTCAGCTTTGTATGCCAATAAATATAAGTTTCAAGACCAATAATAAAAAAAGTATATAACGCAATAAAAAGATTAATATTTCGTTTTAACATAACTTATCATAAAAAATAACAGATAATTCAGTATATAGTAGGCTATAGAAAAGATAAAAAATATTATTGCAATATCAACTAAAGTTAATTTTTTCATTGATTAAACGTTTCATTTTTATACATTCTAATCTCAATAATAATGTGACAACTTCAAGTTATTGACAGTTAGTATATAATATTAACAACTATTGAAAATGAGTTGGCTTTTAATGTCTGATAAAGATGTATCATCACAAAATAAAATATTAATTGAACAATTTCTAGACTCAATCTGGTTAGAACGAAATCTTGCTGAAAATACGATTGAATCTTACAAACTTGATCTCTTTGCACTAAGCCAATCACTACAATTACAACAAGTTAATTTTCTCACAGCACAATCCGTTAACTTGCAAGAATTTTTACTACAACGAGTTAAAGAAGGTTATAAAGCGAGTAGTTCGGCGCGTTTATTGAGTGCGACTAAACGTTTTTTCCAATATCTATATCAAGAAAACTATCGTACCGATGATCCATCAGCTATATTGTCATCACCCAAGTTACCCAAAAAGTTACCTAAAGACTTAACTGAATTACAGGTTGATGCCCTACTTGAATCACCAAGTATTGATGATCCAATTGAGCTGAGAGATAAAGCTATGTTAGAGGTGCTTTATGCCACAGGATTACGAGTTTCAGAATTAGTTAACTTAGAAATTAGTGACGTCAGCCTAAGACAAGGAGTAGTGAGAGTTGTAGGCAAAGGCAACAAAGAACGTTTAGTTCCTTTGGGTGAAGAAGCAATTTATTGGCTTGAATACTATTTCCAATATGCTCGCAATGATCTACTAAAAAATGGGCCAGTCGATGTGCTTTTTCCAAGTCGTTTAGGCAAGAAAATGACACGACAGACATTCTGGCATAGAATCAAATATTATGCCATACTAACCGGCATTAATATCGAAGCCCTTTCACCTCATGTACTTAGGCACGCCTTTGCAACGCATCTGCTTAATCATGGCGCCGATTTACGAGTAGTACAAATGTTACTGGGGCACAGTAGTTTATCAACTACACAAATTTATACACATGTTGCAACAGAAAGATTAAAACAATTGCACAGCAAACATCATCCTCGTGCATAACAGTTTAGATAACTAAGGATAACTGAATGAAAAAATTAGTCATAAGTTTAGGTTTAGCATTAATCTCAACTTCAGTATTAGCCAATAACGCCGATATAACCAAATCGATGGAAAAATTAGGTTTTTCTAATAAAGAAATTACTATCGAAAATAACCCAGTACAAGGTTTAAAAAGTGTTATCACACCTGAGGGCATTTTCTATGTAACAGATGATGGTAAATTTTTAACTCAAGGACCAATCTATAGTCTTGAAGGCGGTGAACCAGTAAATATTGCTAACAGTAATAACTTAAAATTAATGAAATCAATTGAAAAAGATGCCATTGTTTATAAAGCACCAAAAGAAAAATATATTATTTCGGTTTTCACCGATTACACTTGTCACTATTGTAAATTACTTCATGAAAATATAAATCAATACTTAGATGCGGGTATCTCCGTTCACTATTTTGCCTTTCCTCGAGCTGGTGCTGATAGTGATGTCGGTAAAAATATGCAATCTATTTGGAGTGTCACCGATCGAAAAACAGCTTTCGATAATGCCTATAAGGGGAATTCAATTTCTCCAGCGAATAGTATGGTACCTTACGTAACACAACAATTCAACGTTGGTAAAAAATTAGGTATCGGTGGTACTCCTGCATTAGTATTACCTGATGGACAGTTAGTTTCAGGCTATGTCCCTGCTGATAAATTAATCGAAATTTTAAAAAAGAAAGCTAAAAATTAAAAAGTTATAATTTATAAGAATTAAAATTTAAATATAAAATAAAAATGTATGTTAGCGCACATGCGCTAACATTTAAAATATGAAAAATAAATTAAAACAACGCCAATTACCTGAAGTGTTACCTGAATTATCACCGGATATTCCACTCTTATTGCAACGAGTCTATGCATTACGTGGCATAACATCTATGCAAGAGTTAGATTATACCACGCGTAATTTATGCAATTATGACAACTTAGATGGTACCCATACCGCTGTTGAAATTGTTTATTCAGCTATGCAGAATAACAAGCGAATTATGATTGTCGGTGATTTTGATACTGATGGCGCAACCAGTACAGCACTAACAGTAAAAGCGTTAAAAAAGATGGGATGCCAACATGTCGATTATATTATTCCTAATCGATTTGATGATGGATACGGTCTAAGTATAAGTGTTATAAAAAGAGCACTGTTAAAAAAAGCCGATCTGATTATTACGGTTGATAATGGTGTTTCGGCTATTGAAGCGGTTGAATTTGCAAAACAATCAAATTTAACTGTAATCATTACTGATCACCACTTGTGCCCTGAACAACTACCTGCAGCTGATGCAATCATTAATCCTAATTTACCAAACTGTTCTTTTCCATCTAAGCACTTAGCTGGTGTTGGTGTTGCATTTTACTTTATGTCAGCTTTACGGGCAAAATTACGCCATGAAAACTGGTTCAAAACGCATAATTTAGAAGATTATAACATCGCTAGTTTATTAGATTTAGTCGCGTTAGGTACTATCGCTGATGTAGTAAAACTCGATCACAATAACAGGATATTGGTTCATCAAGGTATTAACCGAATCCGATCTGGTTATTGTTGTGCAGGAATAAAAGCACTATTACATATTGCTCGAAAAGATCCCGTATCTTTTACCTCAACCGATCTGGCTTATTATATTGCCCCACGGCTTAATGCAGCAGGTCGAATGGATAACATGTCTCTTAGCGTTGAATTATTGTTATGTGACGACTACGATATTGCTCTAAAACAAGCTAGTGATCTAGATACACTAAATAATGATCGTAAGTTAATTGAACAAACAATGTATAAAGAAGCGTTATCCTATATTCAAGGGTTAGAACACCAACTATCTTCTTTTCCTAACTTATTAGTTGTCTATCATCCCGAATGGCACCAAGGTATCATTGGCATCTTATCTGCTCGTTTAAAAGATAAACATTATCGACCGGTCATTTGTTTTGCGTCTACTGAAGATGGGATACTAAAAGGTTCTGGACGATCAATAGCCGGTATTCACTTACGAGATTTACTTGATGAGCTGGATCAAAATCATCCCGATCTCCTGATAAGTTTTGGTGGACATGCGATGGCAGTCGGATTAAGCATTCACGAAAACGATTTAGAACAATTTAGAAAACACTTTGAAACATTAATAGATAAACATTTAAATGCCAATACACTTGAGCAAATAATAGAAACCGATGGTGAAATAGACAGCCAAGATTTTAATTATGCAATGGCTAAACAATTAAAAGAATCGGGTCCATGGGGTGAAGGATTTACAGAACCGACATTCGATGGCGATTTTATTGTCCATCAACAACGTTTATTTGCTGAAAAACATCTTAAATTAGTGTTAGAACCCCAAAATGGTGGTCCAATTATTGAAGGCGTATGTTTCAATGTAAATTTAACCCAATGGCCAGATAATACCATAAAAAATGTAAAAATTGTCTATCAATTAGATGTTGATGACTTTCGAGGAAATCAGGCGGCAAAATTGATGATTAGGCATATTTGGCCTATCGCATAAGCGATTAAAATCGACTATAATTATAGTTTACTACGAAAATCAAATCAGTTACTAAAAATACTGGCAACAGATAAGTTTTATCATCAGTACAATATTTTATACAACATTAAGGACCAAAAAATGCATATTCATATTCTTGGGATTTGTGGCACATTCATGGGAGGCATTGCATTAATCGCTCGCTCGTTGGGTCATAAAGTCACGGGTTCAGACAAAAATGTTTACCCACCAATGAGTACGCTGCTACAAAAAGAACATATTGATATTATTGAAGGTGATGACCCTTCACAACTAACTCCTACTCCTGATCTGGTGATAATTGGTAATGCTCTATCAAGAGGCAATCCTTGTGTTGAATATATTTTAGACAACAATATTCCTTATATTTCTGCACCTCAATGGTTACATGACAACGTTTTACGCGAACGCTGGGTGATTGCTGTTGCTGGAACACATGGTAAAACAACTACCGCAGGTATGGTTAACTGGATTTTAGAGAAACAAGGTTATAACCAAGGTTTTGTCATTGGTGGCGTACCTGGTAATTTTGAAGTATCAGCAAGACTGGGTGAAGGTAACTTTTTCGTTATTGAAGCCGATGAATATGATTGTTCATTTTTTGATAAACGTTCTAAATTCATGCATTATTGCCCAAAAACTTTAATTATGAATAATTTGGAATTTGATCATGCAGATATTTTTGATGACCTTAGTTCAATTCAAAAACAATTTCACCACTTAGTTCGTTTAGTACCAAGTAAAGGGTTGATAATTTCACCGCAAGAAGATGTCAATTTAAAACAAGTTTTAGCGAAAGGTTGTTGGAGTGAGCAATCATTCACCGAATCAGAAAATAGCTGGATGGCGAAAAAAATCGCTAATGATGCGAGCCAGTTTGCCGTTTACTTTAACAATGAACTGGTTGGCGAAGTTAACTATTCGCTTGTTGGTGAACATAATATGCATAATGCCTTAATGGCTATTGCAGCAGCACATAATGTCGGTATTAAACCAGCCGATGCTTGTTTAGCTCTCGGATCGTTTTTGAATGCTAAAAGACGTTTAGAGTTATATGGTGAAGTTAATGATATTGAGATTTATGATGACTTCGCCCATCATCCAACTGCAATTTTAGCTACTTTAGAAGCATTACGTAGCAAAATTGGTGCAAATCGAAGAATATTAGCAGTTTTAGAGCCTCGTTCGAATACCATGAAACTAGGCATATCTAAAGATGAATTAGCACCATCATTAGGTCGTGCTGATGAAATATATATGTTTCAACCAGAACAACTACCTTGGTTAGTTGCAGATGTGGTTGATGCTTGTATTCAACCGGCTTATTGGTCAGGCGATATTGATTTATTAGTCGAGATGATTACTAAATCAGCCAAACCATCTGATGCAATCTTGATTATGAGTAATGGTGGTTTTAATGGTATTCATAATAAGATTTTAGAAAACTTAAAAAAACAACAATTAAAAGATCAATTAGATGAACAAACTTTAATCTAATAATTGATTTATTTAACGATATGATTTTGCCACGCAACGTGGCATCTCATATATAGTGAGAGGTAATCTCATGCAATACTTAGTCACCTCATCTGAAATGAAGCATTATGATGCTTATACTGCAAATAATATTGGCTTACCTTCACTAGTATTAATGGAACGAGCAGCATTAGCTGTAGTTAATCAACTTAATGAAAATGACTATAATTTAAATAAAGTTGCCGTAGTTTGTGGATATGGCAATAATGGCGGTGATGGTATTGCTGTAGCTCGCTTACTCAAATTACAACATATTGATGTTGATGTATATTTAATTGGTCAATTAGAACAGGCATCGAAGGAAACACTACAACAAATTAAAATAGCACAGCATTATAATATCAACTTTATCACTTCACTCCCCAAAGGCTTTACTGAATATACCACTATCGTTGATGCTATTTTTGGTATAGGGCTTAATCGTATAGTTAGCGGCGATTTTGTTCATGCCATTGAGCAGATAAATCAATGCGATACCGATGTTCTTGCTATTGATATTCCTTCGGGGCTTTGCAGCAATACAGGTAAAATCCTTGGAGTTGCGGTAAAAGCGAAACAAACTGTCACTTTTGCCTACGCAAAAATTGGTTTATCGCTTTATCCGGGGGCTGAATTAGCAGGCGAAATCACTATTGCCGATATCGGCATCTATGCAAATACTCCAGCCAGTCATTATACTTATCAATCTAATGAATTGCGTAAATTATTGCCACAAAGATCAAACAATAGTCATAAAGGTAGCTATGGCAAAGTGTTAGTTATAGCTGGTTCTGAAAATATGTCTGGAGCCGCCTACCTTTCAGCTAAAGCAGCATATAAAACTGGAGCTGGATTAGTACATATTTACACCCCCATGTGCAATCGTGATATTTTATTAACCCAAATTCCCGAAGTTCTATTAACCCCATTTATTACCAATAAAATTAATATAAAAAAACTTGATGAACTAATAAATTGGGCTTCAGTCATTGTTATTGGACCTGGTATGGGAGTATCCGATGATACTCATAAAATCATATCCTATGTATTACAGCATTCAAAGATTCCAGTAATCATTGATGCTGATGGGCTTAATACGTTAGTACCTAAGTTAAGATTATTGAAACAAGCTCAGTCAACTATTATTGTTACCCCTCATTTGGCAGAAATGGCAAGGCTAGTTAAACAACCAATTGAAACTATTAAAAATAATTTAGTCAACACTGCTAAATTATTTGCGCAAGACTATAACGTAATTTGCGTATTAAAAGATGCAAAAACCGTCGTCACAATACCTGAACAAACCACTTATATTAACCAATCTGGTAATTGTGGTATGGCGACTGGCGGTGCTGGTGATGTTTTAACAGGAATAATGGCTGGACTTATAGCTCAACATCTACCACCAACCAAAGCTGCTCCAGTAAGTGTTTATTTACATGGTTTAGCTGGCGACGTTGCTTCTAAAAAACTAAATAAATACAGTTTATTAGCTAGTGATATAATTGATAGTCTAAACGAGGTACTATCCGTTTAGCTACAAAAATATGGATACTTTTAATACTTTGTAAAAATATTTCATAAATGAAATCGCAGCTATGATTTAATCATAATATTACTGATGATAAATTGTCACATCTCATACGATTCACTATTAACTACAATGAACCGTAATAGCTAGCCCGCCACGAGAAGTCTCTCTATATTTAGCATTCATGTCCTTGCCTGTTTCGTACATAGTTTCAATCACTTTATCAAGCGAAACAATCGCAGCGGTAGTACGTCTTAATGCCATCCGAGTGGCATTAATGGCTTTCACCGCTGCAATCGCATTACGTTCAATACAAGGAACTTGTACTTGACCATCAACGGGATCACAAGTCAAACCTAAGTTATGTTCCATACCAATTTCGGCAGCCATACACACCTGTTGAGGATTCCCCCCTAACAATTCAGCTAATCCTGCTGCCGCCATAGAACAAGCCACGCCAACCTCACCTTGACAGCCTACTTCAGCACCAGAAATGGAGGCATTTTTTTGATAGAGTAATCCAATAGCTCCACAGGTTAAAAAGTAACGAATAAAAATATCTGGTGATACAGGATCAATAAATTTATCGTAATATGCCAGTACAGCAGGAATGATACCGCAAGCCCCATTAGTCGGTGCTGTCACGACCCTACCACCAGCGGCATTCTCTTCACTAACAGCTAGTGCAAACATATTTACCCAATCGATAATAATCATTGGATCATTATTACTTTTACTTGTTAATAATTGACGATACAATGCATTTGCTCGACGAGAAACCTTAAGAGTACCAGGCAATAATCCTTCGGTATTCATGCCTCGCTTAATACAATCAAGCATTGTTTGTCCAACTAAAGAAAAATAATTTATGATTTCCTCATGAGTATGATGTTGTAACTCATTTTTTAAAACAATACTAGATACCGACAATGAGTTATCATCACAATGCTGCAATAATTGTGCGGCGGTTGCAAAAGGGTAAGGTACATCTATTACATTCTGTTCTTGTAGACCGAACAATTCCTCTTCAACAATTTGACCACCACCCACTGAATAATAAGTCTTTTGCACAATTAGTTCGTCATGATGATAAGCACTTAACGTCATTCCATTTTCGTGTAATGGTAGAAAAGTAGAATGAAATATAATGCTTTGACTTGAAAAATCGACTTGGTATTGACCATTATATATTGGTAGCCGACAGCATTGATTCATAGTTTGAATAATGTGGGGAATCTGATCAATATTAACAGTATCAGGTTTTTCACCTGATAATCCGAGAATAATTGCAACATCAGTATGGTGACCTTTACCTGTCAGTGACAAAGAGCCATAAATATCAGCAACAATTTTAGTCACTAACGACATTTGCCCGTTATCAATAAGTTGATCAATAAATGCCTTACCTGCTCTCATTGGACCAACGGTATGTGAACTAGAAGGACCTATACCAATTTTGAATATATCAAAAACCGAACCCATTTTATCCCTTTTTGTAATCAATGACTTGCTCGTAATTATAGTTAAAAACGACTTATATTTAGTGCTATATTATGGTGATAACTATTGTCGAATCAAGCCATTAATTGAGATTAAATTGTTAACATAAAAAATTTTTGAGGAACGGGGTTTTTGACAGCTAATTTTAGCTAAAAAACTCTCAAAATTTTGATACCGAATCATAGTAACAAACAACACCTAAATCTGACCGTATAATTTCCATAAAGCCACCTGACAATATTTCAGAGGGGTCAGGAAAAAAACTAGGTTTGTCTTTTAATATCAATTTACCAAAAAGTTCATTTTCAAAATATAAATCGCCATCATCACTAATGGTAATATAGTCATCAGACTCAATAAAACTAGGACAGGGACATTTCGTTGTATATTTCATTGTGTCTAAAACGCGACAACCATCAGTTCGCCAAGAAAACTCTAATATCTCTTGATAACTTAAATCAAACAAATGATATTTAACAAATTTAATCGGCAAATATAAAATAAGACCTATTAAAAAGAGAAAGAATAAACGTTCTATTAATTTACGTATGTTCAATTTCCATTTATCCATATTGTTTAGTAACTGATTCTCAATAAAGGAAAATTTATCACAAATAAACATTTATAACCATATTTACCAATAAAATTACTTTTGTGTTGCGCATGGTACTGTTAAACTAGTTAACATTTTTATTATATCTATGTATAAATTAGTTTTCAGGATAAATGTATGCGAACCAGTAAATATCTTCTATCTACATTAAAAGAAACACCAGCAGATGCTGAAGTAATTAGCCATCAATTAATGTTACGTGCCGGTATGATCCGTAAAGTTGCTGCCGGATTATATACCTGGTTACCTACAGGTTATCGCGTGCTGAAAAAAGTCGAAAATATTGTTCGTGAAGAGATGAATAAAGCTGGTGCAATTGAAGTATTAATGCCTGTGGTACAACCTGCCGATATATGGCAAGAAAGTGGTCGCTGGGAACAATATGGTCCTGAATTACTACGCATTAAAGATCGTGGTGATCGTGATTTCGTCTTAGGCCCAACTCATGAAGAAGTGATCACTGACTTACTTCGCAATGAAGTAAGCTCTTATAAGCAATTACCTCTTAATGTATATCAAATTCAGACCAAATTCCGCGATGAAGTACGACCTCGCTTTGGTGTTATGCGTTCGCGTGAATTTATTATGAAAGATGCATACTCATTCCACACCTCTCAAGAATCATTACAAGAAACCTATGATGATATGTATAAGGCTTACAGTGCTGTATTTACTCGTGCTGGCTTAAATTTTAGAGCGGTAAGAGCTGATACTGGTTCGATTGGCGGTAACTGGTCACATGAATTCCAAGTATTAGCTGATAGTGGTGAAGATGATATTGTTTTTTCAACTGAATCTGATTATGCGGCAAATATCGAAATGGCACAAGCACAAGCACCAACTCAAACTCGCCAATCTCCAACTAAAGAGATGCAGCTAGTTGATACTCCAGATGCCAAAACTATTGATGAATTAGTAGCTCAATTCAATTTACCAATTGAAAAAACCGTTAAAACGTTAATGGTTAAAGCCACTAAAGAGAGTGGTTACCAACTTGTGGCTTTATTAGTTCGTGGTGATCATACTTTAAACGAAATCAAAGCAGAAAAAATCGATATTGTGGCGTCTCCACTTGAATTTGCAACCGAAGATGAAATTCGCACATTAGTCAATGCAGGACCAGGCTCTCTAGGACCAATAAACCTAAATATGCCAATGATTATTGACCGTGATGTTGCTGTAATGAGTGATTTTGGTGCTGGTGCCAATATTGACCATAAACATTATTTCAATATCAATTGGGAACGCGATGTTGCTTTACCTCGCATTGAAGATATCCGTAATGTAGTTGAAGGCGATGTAAGTCCTGACGGCAAAGGTACATTGCAAATTAAACGTGGTATTGAAGTTGGACATATTTTCCAACTTGGTACTAAATATTCAGAAGCAATGAAAGCAACAGTGCAAGGTGAAGATGGACAAAATCATGTGATGATCATGGGTTGTTATGGTATTGGTGTTAGCCGAATAGTTGCCGCTGCAATCGAACAATGCCATGACGATCGTGGAATTATTTGGCCAGAAGCCATAGCACCATTTAGCGTTGTTATTATTCCAATGAATATGCACAAGTCAGAAAGAGTACAGGCGACGGCAGAAAAACTCTATGCCGATCTACAAGCTGCTGGTGTTGAAGTACTATTTGACGACCGTAAAGAGCGCCCAGGTGTAATGTTTGCTGATGCTGAATTAATTGGTATTCCACACACTATTGTTATTGGTGATCGTAACCTTGATAATGGTGATGTAGAATATAAACATCGTGCAGGCGGAGATAAAGAATTGGTAAAAGTAAACCAAATTATTGAATTTATTAAAAGTCGTCAACAATAAACATAAAGAACAGTAGTAATGATGAATAGGGCACAACAAGTAATGGCTCACTTTAGTTTGCAAATTGCCAAAATAGTGAACATTATGTTGTTGTGTTGCTTAAGTTTTATCATTAGCAGTTGCCAGTCGAATGTTAATTCTAACCTTTTTCCTAATAACTTCCATCAAGTATCTAATGACATATATCGCTCTGAACAACCATCATTAAAACAGATAAAACAACTTGATAAACTCGGCATTAAAACCATAATTAATCTACGATTATGGCATAGCGATCGGGATAAAGTTGCTAATACTGAAATCAGTGAGGTTTGGATCAATATGCGTGCTGGAGATATTTCCGATGAAAAAATCATTCAAATCCTTAAAGCAATCAAAACCTCACCAAAACCGATATTAATTCATTGTTGGCATGGTAGTGATCGCACAGGGGCAGTGATTGCTATGTATCGTTTAATTTTTCAAAACTGGAGTAAACATCAAGCTATTGATGAATTAATGCAACCTGAGTTTGGACACCATTATAATATTTATCCCAATATCAAAAACTACATTAACAATGTTGATATTGATCAAATTCGCCAAGCAGTATTTGAATAACACTATTATTTAATATTATTAAATCGAGCAAATAAAATACTATAGTAGTAATAGCTCAAATTGATAAAAAATTCAAAGTGATATTGTCTTTTTTTTAAGCTAGAATACTTAAATATTAATCTTTATATGAGTTAAAAGTATGTTAAAAAAAGCAATCGCATTAATAATATCTACATCGTTGCTATTACAAAATACGTCTATCGTTTATGCTAATAACATTAAACTACCCGATATGGGAACCGCAGCTGCAGCAACATTAAGCATCGGTCAAGAAAAAGAGATGGGCGATTATTATATGCGCTTGTTACGAGGTAGTGCTCCAATTATTAATGATCCGGTTTTGAATCAATACATCAATGATTTGGGTAAAAAATTGGTTTCCAAGTCTGAATCGGTACAAACTCCTTTTCATTTCTATATCATGAAAAGTAATGTGCTTAATGCCTTTGCCTTTTTTGGTGGTAATGTTGTTGTTCATTCAAGACTAATATTGGATACCGATAATGAGAGTCAATTAGCATCGGTAATGGCTCATGAAATCGGGCATGTAACACAACGACATTTAGCTCGAGCTATGGAGGCTCAAAATAATAATAGTCCTTACGTTTGGGGAGCCACACTTGGTTCGTTATTATTAACTTTAGCTAATCCGGAAGTGGGGATTGCGGGAATAACAACCACCATGGCGGGTTCAACACAAAGTATGATTAATTTTACCCAATCAAATGAACAAGAAGCAGATAGAGTTGGACTTAGAACATTGGCAAAAGCAGGCTTTGATCCTTATGCTTCTTCTGAATTTTTACAAAAACTTGCCGATCAAAGTCGCTTTAGCAGTAAACCACCTGAAATCCTAATGACTCACCCCTTACCAAATAGTCGTTTATCGGATATTCGTAATCGTTCGTTACAATACTCAAAAAAGAATATTATACCATCTTTAAATTATTACTTAGCCAAAGCTAGAATAGCAATACGGATGAGTAATCAAACTAATGCTAGATTATTGATTGAAGATTATCGTAAACTGAATAATGAACAAAGTAAAATAGCGGTAATTTATGCTAATGCTTTAATTGATTACAATAATAATAATTACCAAAAAGCCAAACAACAATTACAACCACTATTAGATAATAATCCAAATAATATTTGGTATATTGATTTAATGACAGATATTGATTTGGCACTTAATAATGGTAGTACGGCTATTAGTCGCCTACAATCGGCATTAAAAAGATCACCTGATAGTTCCGCATTGCAATTAAATCTAGCTAATGCTTATATAAAAACTCGTAATTATCAACAAGCAGTAAGTCTATTACATCGATATACTTTTGATCATAGTGATGATACTAACGGTTGGGATTTATTAATAATAGCTTATGGCGGACTAAAATCAAGAGCTCAAGAGATGAGCGCACAAGCTGAATCAGTAGCACTAGAAGGAAATTTTCCGGACGCAATTCGATTATTGATTAACGCTAAAACTCAAGCAAAAGGTAATCAAACCTTAATTTCAAAATTTGATGCAAGAATTAATCAATTAAAACAGTTGCAAAAACGTTATGCTGTCTATAGTAGAAAATAGACTCACATTTCAGGCTAATGTTACTAATAGCATTAGCCTGAAAATGTCAAAGAATAATAATTAATCGTCTAAATGATCAACATTATTATAAAATTTAACTGAATATTCACCATCTTGTTGATCGTTGTTCTGTTTATAATTAACCACGCTAATACTGGTATTTAACATTCGAGGAAAATAGTTTTCATCACGATGTTGACGCCAATCGCCACCATTTAAAACACAAAGTAATATTCGTAACACCGTACCATGTGATACAACTAAAATATTACCATTATCTTGCGGTGCATTTTTAACAATTTCATTTAAAGCATTTTTCATACGAGATAGCACATCAAGGTAATTTTCACCCTGATTAACAGATGCATCAAACTTTTCTGGTTCAGTTAAATAGGTATTAAATTCTGGGAATTCTTTTTTTAGTAAAGGTACATGTCTACCTTCCCAAAGACCAAAATCCATCTCTCGTAAACCTTCAAGTTCAAAAGAAGGAATTACATTATCATTTTCATTAACAATATAGTCTCGAGTTTCCATTGCTCGTTGTTGAGGGCTAGAATAGGCTTGTATAAATGGCGTATTTTTTAGATGCTTTCCGGTTATTTTGGCACCTAAAATGCCATTTTCAGTAAGAGGTGAATTTTGTGACCCCTGCATCTGATCTTTAATATTCCATTCTGTTTGACCATGTCTAATTAAGTATAAATTAAGATCTTTCATGCTTATTAATTACCTTCTCATTTTAATCATTCTGTTTGTTGATGTTTGTCATCTCTAATCTTTGTCAAACAATTTTGCAATACATCATCCAACGGAGCATTTAATTGCATCTCTTGTAAAGTTTTCGGATGAATAAATTTTACATTAGCGGCATGTAAAAATAATCGATTAAGTTTACTATCAGCTAATAATGCATCGAATTGACTATCACCATAGCGATCATCAAATGCAATTGGATGATTAGCATATTGAGTATGCACACGAATTTGATGAGTACGACCAGTTACGGGGCTCGCCTTAACTAAGGTTGCAAAACCGAAACGTTCTTCTACTTTAAATCTCGTTTCTGAAGGCTTACCTTCGGCATTGACCTTAACCACTCGTTCACCACTTTTAAGAACATTTTTTAATAATGGTGCTTGTACAACTTTGCATTCAGAAGGCCAATTACCTTTCACTAAAGCTAAATAATTCTTTTGCATCTGTTTCAAACGTAATTGTTCATGCAGAGACTTTAACGCAGAACGTTTTTTCGCAATCAATAAAATACCTGATGTTTCGCGGTCAATTCGATGCACTAATTCTAAAAATTTTGCTTCTGGTCGTAAGGCTCTTAGGCCTTCAATAACACCAAAACTTAGACCACTACCGCCATGTACGGCAATTCCAGATGGTTTATTAATGGCTAAAATAACATCATCTTCATAAATGATTGCCTTCTCCAAATCAGCAACTTTATTTAGCTTTGTGGAAATCTCTGGCACCGTTTTTTCGGAAATACGTATAGGAGGGATACGCACTTGGTCACCAATAGCTAACTTGTATTCTGGTTTTATTCTTTTTTTGTTAACGCGAACTTCACCTTTTCTAAGTATGCGATAAATCATACTTTTAGGCACACCTTTAAGGTGTGTAATTAGA
Source organism: Gilliamella sp. A7 (assembly GCF_002142015.1). Classification (NCBI taxonomy): domain Bacteria; kingdom Pseudomonadati; phylum Pseudomonadota; class Gammaproteobacteria; order Orbales; family Orbaceae; genus Gilliamella; species Gilliamella sp. A7. The sequence goes on along the minus strand of NZ_NASN01000012.1, from coordinate 36,341 downwards.
AAGTTATCAATGCGTTGGGCCTCATTTTCTTCACTAATTGTGATAAATGAGACTTGTTGTTTTGTTTGTTGAACTTTTGAGTCCATAAGAAAAGATTAATCCACCGTTTATAAATAAAAGTCGTTTCACATTATTAAAAAATAAACTACACTACTACTGGCTAAAAATTAATATCGATTAATTTCAATAAAATGAATTTGACACGATTATAACGGAATCCGGAGGAATAAAACAGTATGTTATCTCTGCTCAATCAATACTCTCGCGGTAGAGTTGCTTGGTTTTTATTATTTCTTTCCACCTTTATTTTTGAAATAACCGCTCTCTATTTTCAACATGGCTTAGGTCTAGCCCCTTGTACATTATGTATTTATCAACGTTGTGCAATTTACGGCATTATGCTTGGTAGCTTAATTGGGCTGATTGCGCCTAGCAAACTAATTTTTCGTTTAACGGGTATTTTGGTATGGTTATTTAGTGCCATTAAAGGTTTTAACTTAGCAATGTTTCATGCCCATTTACAGTTTGAACCAAATCTAGGTGATACCTGTTCTATTAATGTACAATTTCCTTCTTGGTTAGCGTTAAATGAATGGTTACCAAGCATGTTTAATGCTTATGGCTCATGTGCAGACAAAATTTGGTCTTTTTTAACTATTGAAATGTCGCAATGGATGATCATTATTTTTGCTTGTTACCTTTTGGTGAGTTTGGTGATACTCTTTTCTCAGTTTTTTTCACCGAATAAAAAATCAATCTGGAGTAAATAAACTTTTCGACTAGCGCTTTTTGGTAAGTTTGTTAGAATGTGTGGCAATTTAATTTTACAAATTATCACACATTCATGCTTTTGGAATATCATCCCCCCATTGATCCGTGGCTAACTATTTTATATCAAGATGATCATATTGTTGTTGTTAATAAACAACCCGGTATATTATCTGTTTCAGGCAATAAACCACAATTTATAGATAGCATTATCCATCGTTTACAACAAAAATATAGCTATGTTGAATCAGTCCATCGTCTCGATATGGCGACCAGTGGCATCATGGTTGCCGCTTTATCAAAATTGGCTGATAGAGAAATTAAAAAACAATTCCGCGAACGAATACCGAAAAAAAATTATATTGCAGTAGTTCATGGCCATCTTGAAAATGATACTGGCCAAGTCGAATTACCATTAATTTGTGATTGGCCTAATCGTCCACGACAAATGGTTGACCACGAAAACGGCAAATATGCATTAACCCATTATCAAGTTATTGCTCGTAATGATGATAATACCACTAGAGTTGCACTATTTCCGTTCACAGGACGCTCCCATCAATTACGAGTTCATATGCAAGCAATCGGACATCCAATATTAGGGGATAAATTTTATGCTCATCCTGAAGCATTTTCGATGTCAAAACGATTATTGTTACATGCACAACTACTCACAATAAATCACCCTAAAACCGGGGAGAGTATGACATTTTGCTGTGAGCCCGATTTTTAAATTTTAAGCAATATTTCTATCAGTAATATTCAATTTACTAATAGCTATATAACACAAATTAATTATGGAGTCATAAAATGCAAAAAATTGTTTTAGCTACCAACAATCAAGGAAAAGTTAACGAATTACAACAGCTTTTAGCCAATGCAGGCTTTGATGTTGTAGCCCAAAGTGCATTCAATGTTCCTGATGTAGAAGAAACCGGTTTAACATTTATTGAAAATGCTATCTTAAAAGCTAGACACACTGCAAAGCTGACACAATTACCGGCGATTGCTGATGATTCTGGTTTAGTTGTTGACGCGCTTAATGGTCAGCCAGGCATCTATTCAGCTCGTTATGCCGGAGAACATGGCAATGATAAAAGTAATAATGAGAAATTATTACTTGCATTAAAAGATGTAGCAAAAGAAAAAAGAACCGCATACTTTTATTGTGCGCAGGCTTTTATGCGACACGAAAATGATCCAACGCCTATTATTTGTTTAGGTAAATGGAACGGATTAATTTTGAATGAACCACATGGCAATGGTGGGTTTGGTTATGATCCATTATTTTTTATTCCAGAACTTAATTGTAGTGCAGCAGAACTAACCAAAGAGCATAAAAGCCAAATTTCTCATCGTGGACAAGCACTTAAACAATTAATTGCCAAAATAAAAACTGAGTACTAGCCAGATAATCTGGCTTTTCCGATCACTGTTTATTTCCAATAATTGCACATGTTGAACTAAACGGTATATACTAGAGCACCAATTATTTTGGAGTTGATATTGTGATATTATTGATAGTAAGTGGCCGTTCAGGTTCAGGAAAATCAATTGCATTACGCGCATTAGAGGATATGGGATTTTATTGTGTTGATAATATTCCGATCGCTTTATTACCACAACTTGCTGAATCATTGAAAGATAATAATATCCCTGTTGCTGTCAGTCTAGATATTCGAAATTTGCCTGATAATTTTGATTTTAATCATGATATTCTCCAACGTTTACCCTCTTCTGTTACACCTGAAATAATCTTTTTTGATTGTAGTCGTAATACACTGATTCGACGTTATAGCGAAACCAGACGAATACATCCCCTTACTAATCAAAAATATTCATTAGAAGAAGCTATCGATTTAGAAGAAACCTATTTAGAACCTTTAAAATCACATGCGAGTTTGATGATAAATACTGACAACCTTTCAGTTCATGAGTTATCAACTATTCTTAGAACCAGAGTTTTAGGTAAAAAAGAACGAGAATTAACCATGATCTTTGAATCATTTGGATTTAAACATGGTTTACCTGTCGATGCTGATTTTGTGTTTGATGTTAGATTTTTACCTAATCCCCATTGGGATATCAATTTACGGCCATTAACTGGCTTAGATGAACCAGTTAAAAACTATTTATTAAAACATGATGAGGTAGCGAATTTCATTTATCAAACCGCCAATTATCTACAACAATGGTTGCCTATGTTAGAAAAAAATAACCGTAGCTATCTGACTATAGCCATTGGTTGTACCGGTGGACAACACCGCTCTGTTTTTATTGCGGAACAATTAGCCGAGTTTTTTAAAGCGCAAAATAAACAAGTTCAAATTCGTCATCGCACGCTTGAAAAGCAATAACTGTTGTTATTCTAAAGAATTAAGATTTGATATATCTGTAAATCGTTTTTTATATTTTTCAAATATATCTTTAATTGTCGGTTTAAGTTTAGCTTTAGTTGGTGATGTAATCAACTGACTAACTTTCACTAATTCAATATCGTCAGGTAAATTAGCTAATTTAGTACGTAAGACATTCACGGTTTGTGGATGAGGGTGGCCAATAGCAATGGCATAACCATTTTTTTGGGCAATTTTTATTGCCAAATCAAACTGCTGAGCAATAGCATATTCTTTTTGTTGATCATCTAAAAAGACATCGCGTCCAATAACCGCTATATTGTATTCACTTGCTGCGTTTTTTACTTGAGTCTTACCTATCGTTTTACTATCTAAAAAAAACATTGAATAGTGACTTAATGCCTTCATGACGTTATGCATACCATTTAAATTTGCAGTCATTAAACTGCCCATATGATTATTCACCCCAATAGCATATGGCACACGGGAAACCGCATCATCAACGATTCTTTTTACTTCCAACTCACTCATATAAGGAAATAGAGTATTTTTTTCTAATGGTTGCTTACCTAAAGGGGCCATGGGTAAGTGAATAATGACATCATTACCATGTTCATGGGCCATGGTCGCAATTCGTCTAGCATTAGGTGAATGAGGTAGAACGGCAATAGTGATATTAGATGAGAATGAAATAATCTGTTCTTCATTGTGCTGCCGATAACCAAAATCATCTATTACTAATGCCAATTTTGCTGCTAATACATTATTAGTATTAAATAATAAAAATAATACCACTACTTTTAACAGATGTTTTATCATTTTAACCAGCCACTTGGATCTAATGCTTTACCATCTCGACGAATTTCAAAATAAAGTCCAGAGGTATTTTGACCACCACTTGAACCAACAATAGCAATTGGCTGTTGAGCTCGAACTTTTTCGCCTACTTCAACTAACACGCGTTGGTTATAACCATATAAACTCATATCGCCTTTACCATGTTCAAGTGCAACAACAAATCCATAACCTTGTAACCAACTAGCTAAGATAACGCGCCCATCAGCAATGGCTTTAACTTGAGTGCCATCTCTGGCATTGATGACCATCCCTTTCCAACGTAGTTCACCTTGTAATGTTTCACCAAATCGATGAACAGTATTTCCATTTACTGGCCAATTAAATTGGTGTTGTGGTTTACCAATACCACTGACTCGAGCCATTAATGCTCGTTCGTTGGCATTAAGTGTATAATTGGTATTCTTTTGTTGTTTTTCTTCTATATTTCTTGCTTGCCTTGCCTCTTCTTCAGCTATTTTTCGACTTTCCCGTTCCGCTTGGGCAATTCTAGCCTGTAATTTTGCTTCATTATCTTTAAGCTCGTCTAATTTCTGTTGATTTTTCTGCATCGAGGCTTCAAGCAAACTTATCGTCTTTTTACGACTTTGGTGATTTTTTTCAAGAGCTAATTGTTCCTGTTTCTGTTTTGTATTTAATGCTTTTTGAGTACTCTGTGTCTTTTTCAAAGCCGTTTTCTTGTCACTAAGTTGTATTTGTGTTTCGCGAAGCATATTTATTTGCTGTTGCCGAGCTTCATTAATATAGCGAAAATAAGTAATAAGACGCTCATTACGCTCACTTTGTTCGCTAGCAAAAATAAGTTTAAAGTTGGTGTTTTTTCCTAGTTTGAAGGCACTTTCTAACTGTTTTGCTAACTCATTGCGTTGTTGTTGTTGTTTAATTTTTAATTCATTGATTTGCTTAATTAAAGAATTTATTTCACTATTTAGCTTTTTAAGTGTAAGACTATTTTTCTCTATTGATGAAAGTAATTTAGCTATTTCGGTCTCTTGCTCTTTAAGATCATTAACTAATTGAGCCCGCTCTTTTTTTTGCTCAGCTAGACGTTTTTCTTGTTCTTCGATTGAACGACGTAACGATTGTAATTGTTGATTATCATCGGCATACACAAAATGTGTATTTATTAATCCCCAAAAAAATATAATCAACAGTTTATGATAAATAGACATGGCCTTATTATTTTTGATTTTTTACCAAGCAATATAGATGACTTCACTATACCGACAAATGGCTAAAGATGCAAAATGAAAACTATCTTGTGTAGCTTAATCAATATAAAGTAATTAGGCATTTCACAAGCTCTAATAAAAAGTATAAAATGTAGCACTATTTAATTTGTAGAAAAAATTAACACAACCATAAAGATAACATCATGCAAAAGTTTAATGTCAAAACCTTTCAAGGGTTAATACTTACGTTACAAGATTACTGGGCTAATCAAGGTTGTACAGTGATTCAGCCATTAGATATGGAAGTCGGTGCCGGTACTTCTCATCCAATGACCTGTTTACGAGCACTTGGTCCAGAACCAATTAATGCAGCTTATGTTCAACCATCGCGACGCCCAACTGATGGTCGTTATGGTGAAAATCCGAATAGGTTACAGCATTATTATCAATTTCAAGTTATCTTAAAACCATCACCAGATAACATCCAAGAACTCTATCTAGGCTCTTTAAAAGAACTTGGCCTTGATCCAACAATCAACGATATCCGTTTTGTAGAAGATAACTGGGAAAACCCAACACTAGGTGCATGGGGATTAGGTTGGGAAGTATGGCTAAATGGCATGGAAGTAACACAATTTACCTATTTTCAACAAGTCGGGGGCCTAGAATGTAAACCTGTCACCGGTGAAATTACCTATGGATTAGAACGACTAGCAATGTATATCCAAGGTGTAGATAGTGTTTACGACTTAGTTTGGAGCGATGGAGCATTCGGTAAAACTACTTATGGTGATGTTTTTCATCAAAATGAAGTCGAACAATCAACCTATAATTTCGAATACGCTAATATTGATTTCTTATTTTATTGTTTTGAACAACATGAAAAAGAAGCAAAATTATTACTTGAATTAGAAAAACCGCTGCCGTTACCAGCTTACGAACGTATTTTAAAAGCGGCTCACTGTTTTAATTTATTAGATGCTCGTAAAGCAATTTCGGTAACCGAACGCCAACGTTATATCTTGCGAATCAGGACATTAACCAAAATGGTGGCTGAAGCATATTACGCATCTCGTGAAGCACTAGGCTTTCCAATGTGCCAAAATTCAAGTTCTAACCCAAATGCAGCAGAGTAGGAGTTGATATATTATGCAAAAAACATTTTTAGTGGAAATCGGTACTGAAGAGTTACCACCAAAATCACTCCGTTCTTTAGCCGAAAGCTTTGCAGCTAATTTTATTGAACAACTTGATAATGCTAATTTAGAGCACGGTGAAGTACTTTGGTATGCATCACCACGCCGTTTAGCGTTAAAAGTTTTGAATCTAAATGATACTCAACCAGATAGTCAAATTGTTAAACGGGGACCAGCAGTGAGTGCAGCATTTGATGCAAATGGTAACCCGACAAAAGCCGCCGAAGGTTGGGCTCGTGGTTGTGGGATTGATGTTTCACAAGCAGAACGAGTTCAAACCGATAAAGGTGAATGGCTATCTTATACTCACAATCAAAAAGGTCAACCAGTTGTCAATTTACTTTGTGATATGGTTAAAAATGCCTTAAATAAATTGCCGATCCCTAAACCGATGCGTTGGGCTGCTCGTCAAGTTGAATTTATTCGACCTAGCCATACAGTCACTATGTTATATGGTGATGAACTTGTACCCGGTATCATTTTAGATATTGAATCAGACCGAATCATTCGTGGTCACCGCTTTATGGGCGAGCAACAATTTACTATTGATAATGCTGACCAATATCCAGAAATTCTTGAGCAACGCGGAAAAGTTGTCGCTGACTATGACAAACGAAAATCAATCATTAAACAGCAAGCTGAAGAAGCAGCAGCTAAACTTAATGGTAAAGCAGACTTAACCGAAAGCTTACTTGAAGAAGTTTCATCATTAGTTGAATGGCCAGTGGTATTGACTGCTAAATTTGAAGAAAGATTTTTAGAGGTTCCAGCTGAATCATTGGTATATACCATGAAAGGCGATCAAAAATATTTCCCTGTTTACGACAAACAAGGAAAATTGTTACCAAATTTCATTTTTGTTGCTAATATTGAGTCCAAAGATCCGCAAGTTGTTATTTCTGGGAATGAAAAAGTCGTTCGTCCACGTTTAGCAGATGCTGAATTCTTTTATAAAACAGACTTGAAGCAAAGCTTAGAAGATCGTCTTCCTCGCCTTGAAACTGTTTTGTTCCAACAACAACTAGGTACAGTTAAAGATAAAGCACTTCGTATTGAAGCCTTATCTGGTTTTGTTGCTGAAAAAATAGAGGCTAACATTGAACAAGCTAAACGAGCAGGGAAATTAACTAAATGTGATTTAGTCACCAATACTGTATTTGAGTTCCCTGAAACACAAGGCATTATGGGACGATACTTAGCGATTAAAGATGGTGAAAGTATTGAAGTTGCCACGGCTATTGAAGAACAATACAAACCGCGTTTTTCTGGTGATGAACTACCAGGTACAGCAGTTGCTAGCGCTGTCTCAATTGCTGAGAAAATGGATACATTAGCGGGTATTTTTGGTATTGGACAACATCCAAAAGGAGATAAAGATCCTTTTGCGCTTCGTCGTGCTGCTATTGGCGTATTACGTATTATTGTTGAAAAATGTTTACCTATTGATTTAGTTGAATTAGCTAATTTTGCCACATCATTATATGGTGATAAATTAACTAATCAAAATGTTGTTGATGACATTGTCAACTTTATGCAAGGTCGATTCCGAGCTTGGTATCAAGAAAAAGGATTTGCTATTGATACGATTCAAGCAGTGCTAGCCATCAATCCAACTAGACCGGCTGATTTTGATGCCCGAGTCAACGCTGTAACACATTTTAGAACGTTACCAGAAGCTTCTTCATTAGCTGAAGCTAATAAACGAGTATCAAATATTTTATCGAAAACCGCAGACACTATCCCTGAAAGTATTAACGCTTCATTACTCGAAGCTGGCGCTGAAGGCGAATTAGCGATGCAAATAGCAATATTAACAGATAAGTTAGCACCTTATTTTGCTAAGGGACAATATCAAGAGGCTTTAGTTGAATTAGCATCACTTAAAGCACCTATAGATACCTTTTTCGAGAAAGTTATGGTGATGGTTGATGAAGAAAAAATTAAACTTAACCGATTAGCTCTTTTAAAGAAATTACAAAATTTATTTTTAAAAGTTGCTGATATTTCATTACTGCAATCATAATTATTAAATTCAATTTATACGCAGTGGTAATACTTGTATTACCACATTAAAGGAAACATGATGAATTCACAAAAAAACTTCTCATTTTCAACTATTTTTCAACAAACGATTAACTTTATCCGTAATCGATTTTCCCTAATAGCGATATCAAGTATTGTACTTGGGTTAATTAATACCCTAATTATAAATTATATAATTGATCTCGAACGCCTAATGGTAGATTTAGAATTATTGAATCAATTCGGTATGGTCTCCAATTATGTTATGCAATCCTTCCTAGTTCTATATTTGGTGAATGTAGTTTTGGTTTCAATCATATTGAGCATTATCTGTAATTTATCAATGAGTAACAAACTTAATCCAAGTTTAATATTCTCGCGAATACTTCCAATATGCCTGAATATACTTGGTTTTTCTGTTTTATATATGTTAATTTGTATTCCTATCATTATTTTATTATTACTAATCCTCAGCATAATAGGATTACTTCTCCCCCAAATGATATCATTACTATTAATCGTGGTTATAGCTTGCATAGCTTTTGTAATTTATAAATCGATTTTTAATTATTTTCTCGTTTCAGCGGCACAACCTAACTCAATGCTTTTTTTTCAAAGATTTAGTGCCTGCCACAAGATTTTCTTCCAAAATTGGAAAGCCCCTGTTTTAATGATTTTAATCGATACTATTGTTATTGCAATACTGAGTGGTATTAGTTCTTTATTAGAAAAAAATATTGTTGTTGATGCTATATCTACTTCATTGGCTGTGTTTGCTGATTTCTTTATATTTAGCTTCTTTTATCGCTTATATAGCGTAAATAATAATGTTGAATCATCAAAATTAGACGAAAATAATCAACAAATAATGTCCTAATTATAATCATCATCTCTATTAATCGCACTTAATAGGGATGATTAATTTCTAATTCTCACCAAAATCTTTATGTTACGGTTATTATTATGACGCCAGCCATTAGATTACTAAAAAATCAGAAAATTAAATTTAAGATTCATCAATATCAGCACGATGCCGATCAGACTCATTATGGTCAAGAAGCAGTAAATAAGCTTGGATTAGAGCTTAATATTGTTGCCGGTCAGATATTTAAAACCTTAATTGTGAGCATCAATGGCGATAATAAAACATTAGCAGTTTGTGTTCTACCGGTTGATTGTTCTTTAGATCTCAAGCTAGTTGCTAAAATATTAGATTGTAAAAAAATTGGACTGGCCGCTCCACATTTAGCACAAAAAACCACTGGTTATGTCGTGGGAGGAATTAGCCCATTGGGTCAAAAAAAATTACTACCTACGCTGATTGATATTAGTGCTAAACAGTACCAAACAATGTTAGTTTCTGGTGGCAAACGAGGATTAGAAATCGAAATATCCCCACATGATTTAGCCAGCCTATTGAATGCTAAATTTAGCAAATTAACCACTTAAATGACCATTGATAAAGACTCATAATAATTAAGAAAAACTTATAGTTTGTAAAAAAGAGAAAAGAAGAGAATTGGGACATTAACAACAAGGCCATAACTTATCCATGTATGGCCTTTGATGTTACCCTATCAATAATGATAGGAAAAAAACAATAACATTATTTGATTGCTTCTTTTAAGCTTTTACCAGAAACAAATGCTGGTACTTTACTTGCTGCGATTTTAATTTCTTTACCAGTTTTTGGATTACGACCAGTACGAGCTTTACGAGCATTAACTTTAAATGTACCAAAACCAACTAGTTGAACCGGCTCACCAGCTTTTAGTGATTCAGTGATAGCAGCAAGAGTTGCTTCTAACGCTGTTTTAGCGGCAACTTTAGTAATATCAGCTTTACTAGCGATAGCATCTACAAGTTCTGTTTTATTCATGGAGATATCCTTACATATTTATTTTATTGTTAAAGTTAACATTTTTAGCAAAGTTAATCACTTAATTTTGCTTCTGTAAACATCATTCAGATTACATTGCTGTTAAATGTAGTCTATATTTGTATAATGTTAAAGAAAAATTTAATAAAAATTAAAAAAATCACTCCGCAAGCGATTTAATCGCTCAAAAAAACACCAATATTACTCGTTTTAGTAGATCTTATATCCTCCTTTAAGCCTTTAATTAGATCAACCATTTCGTTGTTTTCATTACTTAATAATCGAAAAATATCCCATTGTAAGTCAAATTCTTCAATAACACTAGGTAATTGCGATTGTTCTTGCTCCGAAAGTTCAATATTGTCCCTTGTCATTTCAAATTCAGCTACTGTCGTTGCCGAGATACTACTCACTTTAGCAGAATGTTCGACTATTTCACCACTGATATAAGAATGTAAAATCTCACTCAGCGCCTGACAAGCATCAATAGCAGGATAAACTATATACGGACTATCTTCGTTGAGGATTGGAATTATCAATTCCAGTTTTTCGAGTTGTAAATCAAAATTGATTTTAACATTTTCTACTAATAAAGACTCCCAAATTAAATCAAGAATTTTTTTATAACCGACAGCTGATTGTTCATCTTGTTGTAAATGGCAATAATAAACAAAGTTTGGATACATTCGTTCACATAAGCAAACCATGAATAAACGTTGTTGCCATACAGCTAACTTTGCTATTCTTAATTGAACTGGATTTTTAATCATAAATGGAACCTTTTGGACTGTTGATGTACTGCATTAACTAAATATTGTACATGCTCAATTGGGGTATCTTGATGAATACCATGCCCTAAATTAAAAATATGACCATTATAATGACCAAAATCAGTCAGCACCGATTCAACTTGAGACTCTATGGTTTCTTTGTTAGCGTACAATATTGAAGGATCTAAATTACCTTGTATAGTAATATTACCCTTTTGAGCAATTAGATTCAAATCCACAGTCCAATCAACACCTATTGCATCACATCCTGATTTACAAATTGTATCCAACCATAAACCGCCCCCTTTCGTAAATAGCGTAACAGGGACATAAGAAGTAATATTATCACTTTTCTTACCACGCTTTAATTGCGAAAGAATTAATTGCATATAATGCAAAGAAAATTCACGATAACTCTGATGGCTAAGTATCCCGCCCCAAGTATCAAATATCATAATTGCTTGTGCACCGGCATCAATTTGTGCATTTAGATACAGTGCCACACTATTAGCCAATTTTTCTAATAATAGATGTAGAGCTTTTGGTTCACAATAAAGCATTTTCTTTATTTTTGTAAAAGCTTTACTACTACCACCTTCAATCATATACGTGGCTAATGTCCATGGACTACCAGAAAAGCCGATTAATGGTACTTTACTGGATAACTCTTGCTTAGTTAAACGAATGGCATCCATCACATATTTGAGCGATTGTTCCGGATCGGGTATTGGCAATTGTGCTATATCAGCCAAACTAGAAATCGTTTTTTCAAATTTTGGTCCTTCACCAGCTTCAAAATATAATCCAAGTCCCATGGCATCAGGAATGGTTAAGATATCAGAAAAGATAATTGCGGCATCAAGATCAAAGCGTCGCAATGGTTGTAAAGTCACTTCACATGCAAGTTCAGGTGTTTGACACATTGTCATAAAATCACCCGCTTTAGCTCTAAGCTGTCGATATTCAGGCAAATAGCGACCAGCTTGACGCATCATCCAAACTGGCGTGTAATCTACCGGCAAACACTGTAATGCACGTAAGTAACAATCGTTTTTCAATTGGCTCATCTTTTAGTTCTATAAATTTGCTGGTAGTTAATAAAATAGTTAAAATAACAATTTTGTTAGCTAAAAATAGTTTATGCGACAGTTATTTTCGTTCCGCAGGTTGAGATAATATCCGCTGCGCATAACGAATTAACGTTTCGGAAATATTTTGCATTACACTACTTTCAGGAGCAAAGCGATGCCAATACAGCATTCGTCTTTGAAATAAACCTTCAGTTAAATTAACTAATTCCCCTGTTTTTAACTCTTGCTCAACTTGTAACATAGGAATCATACAACATGCAGAACCTTGTTTAGCTAACTGGACAAAAGCTTCTGACGAACTAGTGATATGGCAAATTACACTGCCTGGTGTCAAATTAAAATTTTCCTGTAAAAAGGCTTGATGCATATCGTCTAAGTGATCAAAAGCAACTGCAGGTGCTTTTAAAAGCGATGAACGGGTTACCCCATTCGGAAAATATTTTTTTGCAAATTCAGGCGAAGCAACAAAGATATAATCTAATGCGCCTAATAAATCTGATAAGCATCCTGGTAAAGGATTTGGTTGAATACTAATTGCCGCAACAACAGTACCTAAACGTAAAAGTTCTAAGGTATGCTCTTCATCTTTAACTTGAATATCAAAACGTAAAATATTTTTATCAAGAACTGGTTTTAATGCTGGTAAAAACCATGTTGCTAACGAATCAGCATTAATAGCAATTGATAGTGACAATGGGGTAGTATTTTGTTCATTATCTCCTAACCATTGCTGCTCTAATAATTCGACTTGATGTAATAATCCGAGAAGATGTTCGCCTTGTTTGGTCGCTTTTGGAGGAATAGTTCGTACTAATAACTGCTGACCAAAAAAGCTTTCCAATTGCTTAATACGTTGCGAAACCGCTGGTTGTGTTATACACAATTTATCAGCCGCTCGTTCAAAACCTCGTTCTTTTATCACTGCATCTAATGCTTGTAATGCTCTATAATCTGGACGCTTCATAATCTCTTTACTAATGATTTGATCTCTGCTTGGTCATTCAAGCTATTTTTATTTTGCAAAAAATTTGAAATCGATCTAAAACTTTATAGATTTTCTTAAAATACTAATGATTTTTGCTTTCCAATTAGTTACTATGCCATATATTGAACAATTTTGCTTTTAAAATTTTAAAATTTTTTTGATCAAAATCATATTTACATACGGTGATATCATGACACAAGATGAACTAAAAAAGGCTGTAGGCTGGTCAGCGCTAAAATATGTTAAGCCTGATTCATTAGTTGGCGTTGGAACTGGGTCTACTGCGGCGCATTTTATTGATGCACTTGCGACAATAAAAGATCAGATAAAAGGAACTGTCTCTAGTTCAGAAGCATCAACTGAAAAATTAAAAAGCTATGGAATTCCTGTATTAGACTGTAATGAAGTAGATAGCTTAGATATTTATGTCGATGGTGCCGACGAAATTAATCATCATATGCAAATGATTAAAGGTGGTGGAGCAGCTCTAACCCGTGAAAAAATCGTATCAGCTTTAGCTAAGCAGTTTATTTGTATCGTTGATGAATCTAAAGTTGTCGATGTCCTTGGCAAATTCCCTTTACCAGTAGAAGTCATTCCTATGGCTCGTTCTTATGTTGCTAGAGAATTATTCAAACTTGGTGGCAAACCAATTTATCGCCAAGGTGTTATTACCGATAATGGTAATGTCATTTTAGACGTTCATGATCTCATTATAGCCAAACCAATGGAATTGGAAAATCGTATTAACAGCATTGCTGGAGTAGTTACTGTTGGATTATTTGCCAATAAAGGGGCTGATATTGCCTTAGTCGGTACTAGTTCTGGTGTAAAAGAATTAACAAAATAAAAGATTGCATTTTTGATGGATAATTTTGTGTTTACAATCAATTAAAATATTAAGCATAGAGAGGAATAAATGGCTGTTCAGGCATTAACGAAAGACAAAAACAAGTTTCTATTACTTGAAGGTATCCACCCTAGTGCAGTTGAAACACTTAAATCGGCGGGCTTTAACAACATTGAGTATCATAAGGGGGCACTATCGAAATCTGAGCTTGAAACAGCTTTAAAAGATGCCAGATTTATTGGTATTCGTTCCAGAACACATTTAACTAAAGAGATCATTGATGCAGCGCCAAAATTAGCCGGTATTGGTTGTTTTTGTATTGGCACTAATCAAGTTGAACTTGACGCAGCGACAGTTAAAGGTATTCCGGTTTTTAATGCGCCATTTTCAAATACTCGCTCTGTAGCGGAGCTAGTATTAGCTGAAGCAATATTATTACTTCGCCGGGTACCGGAAGCTAACGCTAAAGCCCATCAGGGTAAATGGAATAAACTAGCAACAGGCTCGCACGAAGCTCGAGGTAAAAATTTGGGTATCATTGGTTATGGTCATATTGGTAGCCAGTTGAGTGTATTAGCTGAATCATTAGGGATGAATGTCTTTTTTTATGATATTGAAACCAAATTATCACTAGGAAATGCCAAACAAATTCCAACAATGCAAGAATTACTTGCTATCAGTGATATTGTCAGTATGCATGTTCCAGAAAATCCAACCACAATTAACATGATTAGCCAGCCTGAAATTGATATGATGAAAACAGGTGCAATATTGCTCAATGCATCACGTGGTAGCGTGATTGATATCGAAGCGCTAACACAAGCTTTAGAAACCAATAAACTAAGCGGTGCTGCAATTGACGTTTTCCCAACGGAACCTGCTACCAATAATGATCCTTTTGAATCACCTTTATGTAAATTTGATAATGTTATTATTACTCCTCATATTGGCGGTTCAACCAGTGAAGCACAAGAAAATATCGGTATTGAGGTTGCAACTAAATTAGCGAAATATTCCGATACTGGTGCAACCCTTTCAGCGGTTAACTTCCCTGAAGCTTCATTACCGATTCCAGCAAAAGGTTCAAGCCGTTTTATCAATATTCACCATAATCAACCTGGGGTATTAACGGCTATCAATACATTATTTGCTGAACAAGGTCTAAATATTTCTGCCCAATATCTACAAACTGATGCTAAAATAGGTTATGTTGTTATTGATATTGATAGAGTTGAACAAAATAAAGCCGAAGAGTTATTAATTAAGCTGAAAAGTGTTACAGGTACAATTCGAGCAAGATTATTGTTTTAATTTTTATCATTAAAAATGATTTCGGTCGTTATTATTTAAAAAATTATATATCACTAATAACGGCCATCACAAAATCATATACTCGAAAATTCCGTAATGCTATTCATTAAAAATGACTGGTAACGATTAAAACAATTTTAATATAATAATAAAAATGTAGCTTTCGTTACCAAATTTAACCAATAATTTCAGGCTAAAAAACCCCTTTCCTCAATTTTTTTGATTTATATTTTATAAATATTTTTCTTATCTAATGGTTTTAGATTTTTAAAAATAGTAAATAGTATCAGTCAAGATTGTCATTCAGAGTTAAAGTAAGTCAACTAATATTTGTTTAGCAAATAAATTTTGTCATCTAATTGATAAAAATATTGATGCTATAAATTATTTAAAATGGCTTTAATGTGATCATAATTTGCAAAATTAATCGTTGTTTTGAAATTTATTTTTAAATATTTAGTAAATAATTTTTAGTTAATTTATTCATAGATTATTGATATAACAGCAATAGTTAACAATGACTGTTTTTTACTGATGAGTTGGCGTAATTTGATATTACAAAGTTATTTTACTTTTCAATTAACAGGAGAATCTAATATGGCTAAAAGTACGACTTCGGCAAAAAGGCTACAACAAGCAGCTATTTTGTTTCCAACTGATTTAGGTCAAAAGGCATCAAAAGATATTTCCGGTGCCATGAACTCTGTATTAGCAGATGTATTTGCTTTATATTTAAAAACCAAAAACTTTCATTGGCATGTTAGTGGCCCTCATTTTCGTGATTATCATTTAATGTTAGATGATCATGGAGAAGAGTTATTTGCAATGACAGACCCAATTGCTGAACGTGTACGAAAATTAGGCGGCACAACGCTACGTTCAATTGGTCATATTTCGAAATTACAGAGTATCTCTGATAACGATGCTGATTTTGTTGAACCGTCAGATATGATAGCTGAACTCTGCCAAGATAATATTAAACTAACTACTCGTATGCGTGTAGCCCATGATATTTGTGATAAATATAATGACTCAGCAACAGCAAGTTTAATTGAAGAATGGATAGATCAAACTGAAAAACGCGCATGGTTCTTATTTGAAACTGGGCGTAAATTAGACTCTTCTGGTCACTAAAATCTAGTGGCGATGAGTGATCATCCCGAATAAGAGACACATATTGTGTCTCTTTATCTTTTGAATAAGGGAGAATTACAAATGAGTAAAAAAATTGCTGTACTTGTTGGTAGTTTACGTAAAGATTCCTACAATTTAAAAGTCGCAAAAGTATTACAACAGATAGCGCCACAATCACTTTCTTTAAATATTATTGAGATTGGTGATTTACCGTTTTATAACGAAGATATTGATGTAGATTCACCACCCAAATCTTATGAACGTTTTCGTCAACAAATTGCCAATTGTGATGGTGTTATATTTGTGACACCAGAGTATAATCGAGGCTTGCCGGCAGTGATTAAAAATGCTTTAGATGTGGGTTCTCGCCCTTATGGTAAAAATGTTTGGTCGCAAAAACCAGCTGTGGTAGTTTCTGTCTCTCAAGGTGCTATTGGTGGTTTTGGAGCAAATCATCAGTTACGACAATCATTAGTTTTTCTTGATATGCCAACACTACAACAACCAGAAGCTTATATTGGTAATATTAACAGCGCTTTTGATGAAAACAGTAATATTAGTGAAAAAACGAAAGCATTTCTTTCATTGATCATTAATAGTTATGCTAATTGGGTTGAAAAACTAAGTTAATAATGATTTATTTTAATATCCACAGCCAATATAATGAGTTGTGGATATGATTAAAGTTATTTAAAACAGATTAAATGAAAAATTTCCAACCTTGCAATGAACAAGAATTGTTAAACCGAGCCAGACTCGCTGCAGGTTATAGTTTTGGTGAGATAGCTAACTATTTAAATATTGCTATTCCAGCTAATCTTAATAAGCAAAAAGGATGGGTAGGTAATTTAATTGAAACTTTTTTAGGTGCTAATGCTGGTAGTAAAGCCGAACGTGATTTTGCTAATTTAGGCATCGAATTAAAAACTATTCCAGTTAATAAACAAGGTAAACCACTTGAAACAACTTTTGTCAGTGTCCTCCCATTAATGGCTAATCATGGTGTAATTTGGGAAACAAGCCATGTGAAATATAAACTAAGTAAAGTTCTGTGGATCCCTATTGAAGGAGAACGAAGTATACCCCTAGCCCAGAGAAAAGTTGGCCACCCCATATTATGGACACCAACTGAACAACAAGAGCAACAACTTAAACAAGATTGGCAAGAGTTGATGGATATGATTGTACTTGGTCAGGTTGAAAAGATTACTGCCCGTTATGGTACTTATTTACAGATCCGTCCTAAAGCTGCTAATGGAAAAGTTTTAACTGAAGCTATTGGTGAAAACGGCCAAATTATATTAACGCGTCCACGAGGATTTTATTTAAAAAAATCATTTACGTTACAAATTCTGCAAAATGCGAATTGTTATATTTAAAGTGAGTCAACATAGCATTCATCTCCCCTTTAATCTTGCGTATCCTTTCTATTATTCAATAATGCTATTTCTTCCATAAACAATAAGCAATTTTTTACCTTCTACATAGAATCATATTGATAGTTTATTGATATAGCCATCGTTTACCTTAAATTAATAATTAGGCAATCTTACAGTTAGTCAAAATAAAAAAGTCCAACTTTGAATAAATTGGACTTTTAAAACTAGATATAGTTAAACTAAATCAAACATTAAAATTTTAGAATTTCTCTGATAATTATAGAGTTGTTTCTTTTTAATAGGCAGGTCATCGACTTCAGCTGGATTAAAGCCTTTTTCACGAAACCAGTGAATACTACGAGTAGTCAACACAAAGATCTTTTCTAACCCTAAATTGTGAGCCGTTTCTGCAATTTTTTCTAATAATAGATCACCTCGTGACGAGTTTCGATATTGAGGATGAATCGCTACACAAGCCATTTCGCCCATTTTTTCTTCCGGATATGGATAAAGAGCTGCACAGCCAATCGTCATATTATCACGCTCAATAATGGTAAATTTATCAATTTCAATTTCTAACTGTTCTCTTGAGCGTTTAACCAAAATACCTTGTTCTTCAAGTGGACGGATCAATTCTAAAATACCACCGATATCATTTATCGTTGCGGTACGGACTTGTTCTGAATGTTCCATTGACACTTGAGTTCCAATACCATCACGTGAAAATAGTTCCTGCAGAATAGAACCATCGACAAGATAACTGACTAAATGGCTACGACGTACACCATTACGACATGCTTTTGATGCAGCACGTAAAAAACGCGCTTCACTAGATAAATGCTTACCACTTTGCTCTTTGTTATTAACGTAATTATCGGCATCAATCGGAAAAAGATCGGTAATAACATGATTGTTTTCATCAAGCACGCCTTGCTCAGCACAAAAACTGATTAATTTATCAGCTTTAAGGCGAATAGCAACTTCAGCGGCAACATCTTCGGACGATAAGTTAAAACTTTCACCAGTAACTGATACTCCTACAGGCCCTAATAATACAATTGATCCTCGATTCAATTGTTCATCAATTGCCTCATTGTTAATTCGCCGAATTTTCCCGGTGTGACAATAATCCACTCCGTCATCAACACCTAATGGCTGTGCAATAACAAAATTACCGCTAACAACATTGATATGTGCACCTTGTAACGGCGTATTATTTAAGCTCATTGATAAACTTGCTGTTATATTGAGCTGTAATAACCCGGTCACCTGTTTAACAATGTCTAAAGTTGCTGCATCAGTAATTCGAGTATTTTTATGATATCTAGGTTGGATATTATGACTTTTGAGTGATTCATCTATTTGGTTACGAGCCCCATTCACAATAACCAATTTAATGCCTAAACTATGCAATAAACCAATGTCACTAATAATGCTTGCATAATTATGACTCTTTAGTACTGCACCTGTTAATAAAATAACGAAAGTTTTTCCTTGATGAGCATTAATATAAGGTACCGAATGCCTTAAACCATCAACCAATTCAGTTGTTCTTTCTTTCATCTTATCACCACCAAAATGAATATTTATTCATATTTTTTGTATTTTTATTTATTTTTTAGTTAATAGCAAGTCTTTTTTGATAAGTTCAACAAGCTAAAGTTCGATACTGACGTAGGAAAAAACTTTTATTAAATTCGCTAGGAAATGATAAAACATTAATTTATTAAGATGCTTATAGACAAGAGCCGTCATTAAGACGGCTCAGTAATCATTTTAGTTATTCGAGTGATTCACATTTAAATCTTCTTCATATCAATAACTTTCACAAATCTGCAGTAAACAATCAGTCCTAGTAAGGTACTCATTACGGCCATTATTAAATCAGCTAAGATAGCATAACTAACATTAATTTCAGCCAATTCAGGGATAACTCTCGGGATAATAAAGAAAGATAGGCCACTTAAAGTATACATACAACCCACAGCAAGCCCTTTACGTGTTGGAAACATTTGTTGCATCACAACTAAGGTTAATTGTAAAACACCTCCAGCAGCAAAAAATCCCATCCCGATTGCGGTGATTAAACACATTAATGGCGATAGGTCAAAATAAAATAATAGTAAAACCAATGATGACATTGCAGGTAAGATAAAAATACAATAAATTGGTTTCAAGAATTTTTTCACTATAAAAGCAGTGATAAAGACAGAAACGATTGAAGCAGAACTATAAAAGCTAATAAGCTGTTTAGCTTCAATTGTTGGCATATTAACCGCTTTAATTGCAATCGCAGGTAGCCATTGCCAAATGATCACAAAGGTTGCGGTAGTTGTGAATCCCATAATTATCAATAAAATGCCTTCAAAAGCAAAATTTGGTTTACGAATAAAGTAATCATCAGAACCTTGATTACCTTTAATTCTGGTATCTTTAGGTGGAAATTTTTTTGGTAGCAAATTAATTGCATTAATAATTAGATAGGCAGTAAAACCCAAAAATGCCCATCCATACCAAATATCGTATTTATAAAATAATCCAACAATTAGTGGCAGAATAAAACTTCCCATTGAGATAAAAGCTTTAATCAAAACACTAGCCGAACCCGATGAGCGAGGAAAACATTCAGTTAATGCAGGCATAGACCCTGTATCTAAGAAAGAGTTACCTATACCGATGGCAATAGCTAAACAAAAGGCAATATCTATATTATGACAAAATGGCATACTGACGAAAAAGACAATATAACAAGCCATACCTAAATAGATAAATAATTTTCGTCCAAATTTATCAGATAGCATTCCACCGACAAACATTAATAAAATTTTTCCAATACCGATTCCTGATGCAACATAGCCAAGACCGACATTTACATCAGTATTAAGCTGTTTTGAAATGCTTTCTGCGAACTGCATAATAACAATTAAAGCAATACTTTGTATTATGTAATTAGCATATATAGAGCCAGCAATCCCATAAGAATTGACTCTTTGATTATTCATGTGTAAAGCTCCAATATTAATTTAACTAGTTTAAGCGACTTAAAAAACGCAATCGCAATTAATATACAAGTGTTTACTACTATCTTAAAGTAATATATATCAATTACTTACTGTTAATAGACTATTTTATTTGCTGTAATTCAAGAATCTTCACAATTAATAAATTTATGATATGTAGATTGTTTAAATTACAAATTGATGTACTAACATTATGCCGAGGCAAATAATTTATATTTAAAAAATGGTAATTTAATTAGTTTGCAGTTTTTCCAATATTTCAGTAAGAATTAAATTCTCATCTTGGTCAACATTAACAACATGATGAGCGGCATCGTGGTATAAAGGTAAACGTTCAGCAAGCACTTTCTCCATCTCATCGGATATCGACATACCCGTTAATGATGGTCTCTGCGCTACATTTGGATCTTTCATCAAACGTGCCGCTAATGTCGCTGCAGGAGCTGAGAGAAAAATAACTGTGCCATGCTGTTTCATAAACTGACGGTTTTGCTCAGCTAGTACCATACCACCACCAGTTGCAATAACTTTATTGGGTTTAGCTGTCTCAATAAGCACTTGGCTTTCTCTAGCTCGAAACCCTTCCCATCCTTCTTTTTCGACAATTTCCGCTACAGTTTTCTGCGTTGTTTCGAGTAGATGACAATCTGTATCAATAAAAGAAAAGGATAACTTATTGGCTAACATTTTACCCATTGTTGTTTTGCCAGCGGCTCTTGCGCCAACTAAAAAAATTGTTTTCTTCATTGTGGGTCCTTTTAAATATACAGATCTGGAAATAAGTTATCTATGCTAGAGATTCATTTAACTTTTTGCAATATTTTTTTACAGTCTAATTTAACATCAATATAACAATATGATTTAAATAAAAATAAATAAAAAACAACTGTAAATAATTTGTTACACATTCGATTTTAATCATAGCCTTCTGTGTCAAACATAATCATTAACACAATTTTTCTAATCCTCTAAAATAAAGTTCAGTGGCAATTGATTGATGTAATCGCCATTGCAGCACATCTAAGTCTGGGTTAACTTTTTTGAATTCTGGATAAGTCATAAAATAACGAATGGTATTACTACCTACACGGTCATTAATGCTATTTATAATCAGTTTTATTTTCTCATTGCGAAAAGCTTTTAATTCTTTCATAGCTATTGCCACATTTTCAGGAATAGGTAATGAACCGTTTTCCCACTCACGCCATGTTTCGACATCAGTTTTACCAATGTATTCACTTGCTTCTGACACTTTTAACATTAAAAAACGGCGATATGCTTGTAATTCTAAATTAGTCATAACTACTCCTTTTTAATCAATTTTAAATTTACTAAACATAGTTACTTTATTAATTTAATAAATATTTAAAATGATGATTAAATACCTAAAACCTTAAAATATCGCTCCCATAAAATGAGAGCGAGACTATTTATAATTTTATTTTCCTGCTAAGGCATCAATTACAGCTTGTTTTGCTTTCTCAGAAAGATCTTTACCTGTCCAAATTTTAAATTGGGCATTTGCTTGACCAATAAACATTTCTCGACCAGAAATCGATTCCCATCCCGCTTTTTCTGCTTCTTGTCTAAATTTAGTATTGTATGGGGTATATACAATATCGTATGCAATCCCTTTACCTTTAAACCAAGCTTGTTCGTAAGGTGTCTGATCTTCAAATTTGCCTTGCATACCTAATGGAGTAGAATTGATAATAATTTGCGCTTCCACTTTATCTCTATCTTCCCATGCAACCGTTTTAAGATTAAATTCTTTAGCTAATGCCTTTGGAAGATCAGTAACAATATCCGTTACCGTAATGTCGTGATAACCAAGGTCTTGTAAACCAACAACCGCAGCCCTAGCCGCACCACCAGCGCCAAGTAGTAAGACTTTCTTATATTCATCAGGTAGTTTTTTTTGTGCTAGTGGTTGCATAAAACCAATAATGTCAGTGTTATCACCACAAAGTTTGTCACCATCCCAATAAACTAAGTTAGCAGCTCCCGCTTTTTTGACGTGTTCGGTAACTTCATCTAAATAAGGGATAATAGTTTGCTTATGTGGAATAGTGACACATAAACCACGAATATTAAGTAATCTTACTGATTTAAATAAAGTAGCAATATCTTCGGGTGGCGTAGGAAATGGTACCAATACAGCAGGAATACCATAATCTTGAAATGATGTTGTATGAATAAGTGGGCTCATACTATGCCCTAATGGATAACCGATAATGCCATAGATACTGTATGGTGTGAACTGACTCATACTATCTCCTTGAAAGTAAGAAAATTAGGCTTAACAGATAATATCTGAATTCAATAGTATTAAAACATATTTATTATAAAATTAAATAGTTTTATATTTAACAACACAACATGAGTTAACATATAATATGTTTTGCTAATAATAACAACTCTCGGTATATTTATTTTTTTCAATTAGAAACTTATTTTTGTGCATAAATAAGATAATGCTTGAGAATTTGCCTGTAAAAGCGTATACTTCGCTACCTCATTATTATGGGTGTAGTGTGAGAGGTGAGACTGCTTCTCAAAAGAACTGCAGCGAACTAAAAGCCTGACGAGGTTAATTCCATTAACATATTACGCCCTAGGCTTAAGCATAGAAATTTTGGAGAATTATTGACATGTCACGAGTATGCCAAGTAACAGGAAAAGGTCCTTTAGTGGGAAATAATCGTTCTCATGCGATGAATGCTACTAAACGTCGTTTTCTACCAAACCTTCAAACTCACCGTTTCTGGATTGAGAGTGAAAAACGTTTTGTAAAATTGCGTGTATCAGCTAAAGGTATGCGTACTATCGATAAAAAGGGTATTGATGCAGTTTTAGCTGAACTTCGTGCCCGTGGTGAAAAGTACTAATAAGGAAACCATATCATGGCTAAAGGTGTACGTGAAAAAATTAGATTAGTTTCTTCTGCTGGTACCGGTCATTTTTATACCACTAGCAAAAACAAAAGAACCATGCCTGAAAAAATGGAGATCAAAAAATATGATCCTGTTGTTCGTCAGCATGTTGTTTATAAAGAAGCTAAAATTAAATAGTTTTATCTAGCAATAAAAAACCCAGCTTAAGCTGGGTTTTTTTATATTTTGAATAATCTCACCATTAAATTTATTAAATTAGATGTATAAAAAAAGCTTCAGTTACCTGAAGCTTTTTAGAGTAAATTTCTATTTTAAATATTCTTGCTCATAGGCTCTTGCCTTTTTATCATCAAAGACATGTTCCCAACGCGCAATAACAATTGCCGCTAATGCGTTACCCACAACATTAACAACTGTTCTACCCATATCTAAAATTCGTTCAACACCCATAATATAACCGATACCTTCAAGTGGAATACCTACACTACCAAGTGTTGCTGATAGTACTAAAATAGAAGCGCCTGGTACACCAGCTATTCCTTTTGAAGCAATCATTAATGTTATTACAATGATAATTTGATCTAAGATACTTAAATCCATACCAAATAACTGTGCTAAGAAGATAACCGTGATACTTTGGTATAATGTCGAACCATCAAGATTAAATGAATATCCAGTAGGAATAACAAAGCTTGTGATAGCTTTTGGTGCCCCATAGGCTTCCATCTTTTCAATAATTTTTGGTAATGCTGTTTCTGAACTTGCTGTAGAAAAAGCAATAACTAATTCTTCCTTCAATATTTTTAATAAGGTAAAGATATTGAATTTACATAGTTTACAAACTGCACCTAATATCAATAATGTAAAAATGATCATTGCAGAATATACAGTTATAATCAATTTTAATAACGGTAGTAAAGAAGCAAAGCCATATTTAGCAACAGTTACGGTAATTAATGCAAATACACCAATTGGAGCATAACGCATAATCATATTGGTCACTTTAAACATAGTATCTGAAACTACTTTCAAGAAGAACACAAATGGTTCGCGTTGTTTATCTGGTAAAGACATTAAACCTAAACCAAAAAATACACAGAAGAAAATAACCGGTAAAACTGCGCCATCAGTCATTGCTTTAAATATATTTGCTGGAATCATATCTAAGATCATGACAATCAAACCGTGAGGTTTGCCACTTAACTCTTCGGCTGCTTTAGTATATTTACTAATATCAGTTGTAGCTAAAGTTGAAGAATCAATACCTGCACCCGGTGCAAAAACATTACCCCATAAAAGGCCTAATAAAATAGCAATTGTTGTAATGATTTCGAAATAAAGAATGGTTTTAAATCCTAATGTTCCTAAACGTTTAGATCCACCTATTCCAGCGATACCTAATGTCAGTGTACTAAGAATAATTGGTAAAACAATCATCTTAATTAAACGAATAAAGATATCACCTGCTGGTTGAAAAATATTAACAATTGAAAATTGGTAATATGAATGTAACGCATGATTAGGATCCGCTAGTTCATAAAGAAAAGCACCAACAGCTACACCTAAAATCAAAGCAATTAATATTTGCCATGCAAGATTAGTTAAGATTTTTTTTATTAAGAAAGACATGTAATTCTATTCCTTATCACTGTTTTAGAAAATAAAAAAGGATTAGTCTGTGTGGCTAATCCTTTTTTATAATTAAAATTATTGCTCGGATTCTTGGGTTGAATCATTACTATCCTCACTCTGTGGCGATAGTTCCGATTCAACATCATCCTCTGTTTCAGCAATTCGCTGTAATCCGACAACCTTCTCATTTTCAGCTGTTCGAATCAACGTAACCCCTTGCGTATTTCGTCCAACAACACTAACTTCTGATACTCGAGTTCGTACTAAGGTTCCGGCATCAGTAATCAGCATGATTTGGTCGGTTTCTTCAACCTGTACTGCACCAACTACAGCACCATTTCGCTCACTCACTTTAATAGAGATTACGCCTTTCGTTGCTCGTGATTTAGTTGGATATAACTCTTGTTCAGTACGTTTACCATAACCATTTTGAGTTGCGGTTAAAATTGCCCCATTACCACGAGGGACAATAAGTGATACAACTTTATCATCACCTTCTAATTTAATACCTCGAACACCTGTTGCTGTTCTACCCATACAACGAACTTTATTGGCCGGGAATCGTACAACTTTACCATTGGCTGAGAATAACATAATATCTTCAGTATTGGAAATCTGCGAGACCTCATCACCATCGTCAAGCTCATCAACAATAACATCATCATTGAGTTCTTCATCATCAACAGTATCTGCTGTTTCGTTACTAGTTAAATCAACACCAATTAACTCATCATCATCACGTAAATTAATAGCAATAATGCCACCACTTCTCGGACGACTAAATTCAATTAATGAAGTTTTCTTAACCGTACCTTGAGCTGTCGCCATAAACACACAATGCTCATCATCAAACTCACGAACAGGTAGAATCGCTGTAATACGTTCATCTGCTTCCAATGGTAATAAATTAATAATTGGACGACCACGGGAGCCTCGACTGGCTTCAGGTAATTGATAAACTTTCATCCAATATAATCTGCCACGACTTGAGAAACAAAGAATCGTGTCATGAGTATTTGCAACCAATAATTTTTCGACAAAATCTTCTTCTTTAATTTTCGTTGCCGATTTACCTTTACCGCCTCGACGCTGAGCTTCATAATCGGATAACGGTTGGTATTTTACATAACCTTGATGAGAAAGCGTAACTACAACATCTTCTTGAGCAATAAGATCTTCAATATTGATATCCGCACTACTTGCTGTAATTTCAGTTCGTCTTGCATCTTGAAATTGATCACGAACTGCTTCAAGCTCTTCGCGAATAACTTCCATTAGTCTTTCTGGACTCGCTAGAATATGTAACAAACCAGCAATTTGAACTAATAGTTCTTTATATTCATCTAGAATTTTCTCGTGTTCAAGTCCTGTTAGACGATGTAATCGAAGATCTAAAATTGCTTGAGCTTGAGCTTCAGAAAGATAATAATGGCCATCACGAATACCAAACTCAGGTGCTAAATCTTCAGGACGAGCGGCATCATTCCCCGCTTTTTCAAGCATTGCCGCAACATTACCTAGTTGCCAAGCTTGCGATAATAATTTAGCTTTCGCTTCAGAAGGAGTCGCCGCAGCACGAATTAATTCAATAACAGGATCAATATTAGCCAATGCTATCGCTAAACCTTCCAACACATGTGCTCGTTCACGAGCTTTGCGAAGTTCATAGATAGTTCGACGCGTTACGACTTCACGGCGGTGAAGAACAAACGCTTCGATCATTTCTCGTAAGTTTAATAGTTTCGGTTGACCTTTATGTAAGGCAACCATATTAATCCCGAAAGAAACCTGTAGTTGAGTTAATGAGAAAAGATTATTTAAAACGACTTCGCCAACTGCATCACGTTTGATTTCAATAACAATGCGCATACCATCTTTATCTGATTCATCACGCAATGCTGAAATACCTTCAACTTTTTTGTCTTTAACTAGCTCAGCTATTTTTTCGATCAGTTTTTTCTTATTAACTTGATAAGGGATCTCATTAACAATGATTGTTTCACGACCACTATGATCATCTACTTCAATCGTCGCCTTTGAACGAATATAAATAATGCCACGGCCAGTTCGATAAGCATTTTCAATACCTTTACGGCCGTTAATTAAAGCAGCAGTAGGAAAATCTGGACCATGAATATATTCCATTAATCCATCAACAGAAATATTTTCATCCTCAATAAATGCTAAGCAACCATTGATAACTTCTGCTAGATTATGAGGAGGGATATTGGTTGCCATACCAACAGCAATACCTGACGAACCATTAATTAATAAATTAGGAATGCGAGTTGGTAACACGTCAGGAATCATTTCTGATCCATCGTAGTTTGGTGAAAAATCTACTGTTTCTTTATCTAAATCAGTTAATAATGCACCGGCAAACTTTTGCATACGAATTTCGGTATAACGCATTGCTGCTGCCGAGTCACCATCGACAGAACCAAAGTTACCTTGGCCATCAACAAGCATATAACGTAATGAAAATGGTTGTGCCATACGAACAATGGTATCATAAACGGCCGAATCACCATGTGGATGATATTTACCGATTACGTCCCCAACAACACGAGCAGATTTTCGGTAAGGTTTATTCCAGTCGTATCCAGCTTCATGCATAGCGAATAAAACCCGTCTATGAACAGGTTTGAGTCCGTCGCGGACATCAGGTAAAGCTCGCCCGACAATAACAGACATCGCATAATCAAGATAAGAGGATTTTAATTCGTCTTCAATATTGACGGGGGTTATTTCTTTGGCTAGTTCGGTCATAACACCTGGTTCTCTTATTAACTTAAATCTTAAAATAGTTCATAATTATAGCACGAAAATAGCTATTAATGCAGAACAAAACTGTTTTTATTTCAACTTATTCTGCATGAATAAACAATGTATTTTCAATTAATTGGCTTAAACAGTTTAAAATCATTGCATGCATTTCATAAGCCATCACCTTTTTGTAAGATGGAATTCTAATTTCAATATCATTCTGGCCAAGTAATCCTATCACTTCTCCACCATCAAATGCAGTTAAGGCAACAATTTTCATATCTTTAATTACAGCTTCTTGAACAGCGCGAATAATCGAACGGCTATTCCCTTCACAAGTTGAAATAACTAAAATATCACCTTGTTGTCCTAAAGCTTGAATTTGTCGAGCATAAATTTCTTCGTGATTAGATATCGCACTTAATAATACATTATCCGAAACTAATGCAATAGCCGGAATACTCGGTCTTTCAATATCAAGACTAGTAATTAATCGTGAGGTAAAACTTTGTATATTTGCGGCAGCAGAACCATTACCACATCCCATAATTTTATTACCATTAAGTAATCCACCAACGATAATATTAGCCGCTTTTTCAATTGAAGAGCCTAGAGATTCGGCCATAACAATTTGAGTTTGAATACTTTCAGTAAAATAGTTTTTTATTAAATCTTGCACGTTTTTCACCTGATCATTAAAACGCATTAATTATCCATTTTTGACTTTTTCCCGTTATGGCAAAAACATCAAACCTAAACTCTGTATCTTCAATATTTAAGTTATTATTTAACATCCAAAGTTGAGCTGCTTGTTTAATTTTGTTTTGCTTAGTGAGCGAAATAGTCATTTCAGCCTCGCCAAAGTTAGCATTTTGGCGATATCTAACTTCAACAAAAACTAAACAAGTTTTATCTCGCATGACCAAATCAATTTCACCAATTTGAAATTGGCTATTCTGATCAAGCAACTCAAGTCCATGATTGGCTAAGAACTGGCAAGCAATATGTTCATAGTGCTTGCCGATATCTCTAGTTCTCGCTCTGTTTCGAAGACGATTGGGATGCTGCATAAGTATATTGTTGCCATGCAAGAGCTCGGGTCACTTCACATTGATCACTGGTTGATAATTTACCTGTCATACCTGCTAAAAAATTAGACTGATAAGAATCTAATTGATTAAAACGATTAGCCACTCGCCAAGCATCAATTCCCATAGCATATAATCGTGTTAAAGAATAGTCTTTTTGAATACTGCTAGGAATCATTGCCATTGTTCTTTCTGATGAATTAATAATTAAAGGAATATCGGAATATTCAGTTTGATTCATATCATAATAAAAGTCATTCGAAGCATTTGCTACATGACTTTTAGAACTTGAATAAAGCGCGATCGATGAAGCGCCATTACCTATTGTCTTACCAGCCTCCATATCTAGCATTGGTTTTATCAAGGTTAATTCGTCATAAGATGCATATACATAAATTGCATCAAATCCGGTTGAGGGACCACTTGACGTCATTGAAGTTAATCCATCGTCATTATTAAATGTAATTGGACTACCCGTTAAACTGATTCCGCTACTGTGGTTAATATTGTCACGTAAGGTATCTAAACTACCAACATATTGCACATAAGCTTGCGAACCATTAGAAATTTGCAACCATTGTTTTGCGAAACTTTGAGCTACTCGTCGACCCAAATCATTTTGGGTTACAATTAACAATGGTTTTTGTTTATTTTGTGAAAAAATATGATCAGCTGCATCTTTTGCTTCATCTTCAGGAGATAGCGCAAAAAAGCACATTTTGTTAGAAGAAACCGTTCCATCATCAACTTTATTCAATGCTAAAACAGGAATAGTTGGTGCTAACTGCTTTATTTGACTCACTTCAGATTTCAATAATGGACCAACGATTAATCCAACATTTTGTTCTTGTGCTTGCTGAATTAAATTATCCATTGAAACAGATGTTGTATCTAAAACAATAATATTTTGTTGTGGCTCTTGTGGATAAAACTTAGCGGCATCAATATATCCTTGACGAATGGTGTTACCAAATATTTGAGAAGATCCATTTAGAGGTAATAGTAAAGCAACTTTTTTAGCATTTACATTATCAACGGCAAGCGTTTGTTCCCCAGTGATAATCGCAATAATATCTTGTGCTGGATGATGAGGATATTTTGCCGCCCAATCCAAAATAGCTTGTTTTATTTGATTTTTGCGATTTGTATTTTTTGCTTCAAGCTCTTCTGGACTATCGCCTCTTTGAACAGAAGCTTTTTTACTATTGCGTTGATATGTATAGCATAAATCAATCCAACCTTTTAATGTTAAATCATTTTCAAGTACAGAAATTTTACTTAATTGAGTTGGCGATAATTTGCTAAAGAAATTCCAGGTATTATTTAAGATTTGTTTTTTTAATTTTTCAGGTGCGAATTTTTGTAAAGATAAATAATCATATGCTTGCTCATTAATCTTTTTAGCTTTTTTGTCTAAGGCTAATTTAATTGAATAATAACGGTATGATTGTGAATCATTTAATTTATCGATAGAGAATTGGTTGAGATTGAATCGTTGCCCTTTTCTAATTGCTATTTCGCCTTGAGATAACCATTGGTCTTTTTGTTGTTCTGCATTAAGATTAGTTGGTAGTTGAGATAATAATTTAGTTGCCTGAGAGAGTTTATTCTCATTTATTAATGCTCTTATCGCCAATAACTGCCAATCAATTTTGGCACTTCCTGAGCTAGTATCTACCTGCGACAAATAATAATTAGAGTCTTTAGTTTCATCATATTCAGTGCTTCTTAATAAGTTAAGATGACACCCAACCAAAAGTGAAAATAATGCTAAAATAACAATAGCATAAAAGGATTGTTTTAATTTCATACCCATTCTCTTATAATTTCTCATCCCCAAATCCGCTGTACATGTACAGTGACTTCTTCACGATCATGAAAAAGTTGCTTAGTCTGAATTTGTACATTTATTTGGTTGCTATTTAGTTCTTCTATTAGTAATAGTAAATTTTGTTTTACTTCTTCGTAACGTTTTTTCATTGGTAATTTGAGATTAAAAATTGCCTCTCTACACCAACCATTAGTTAGCCATTTGGCTACCAACTCTGTTACTTTGGCTGGTTTTTCAACCATATCACACACCAACCAATAAATATTATGCTTTTTAGGTACAAATTTAAAGCCATCTTCACGATAATGTTTAACTTGTCCTGTTTCCATTAATTTTTCATTCATAGGACCATTGTCTATAGCATATACCATCATACTTCTTTTGACTAATTGATAAGTCCAACCACCTGGACAAGCCCCTAAATCAACAGCATTTAAACCGCCTTTAAGTCGTTCATCCCATTCTTCATAAGGAATAAAAATATGAAAAGCTTCTTCCAATTTTAATGTTGAACGACTTGGTGCATCAGCTGGAAACTTTAACCTCGGTATTCCCATATAAAAAGGAGAATTATTTTGGCTCAGAGAATAGCCAACATAACAACTATTATTATTGATAAATAATAAATGAATAACTGGTCGTGATGGATTTTGTACTTTTAACAATATACGTTTATTGCGTAATGCCTGACGAAGTGGAACTGTAAACTTACGACAAAAACCTGCTAATTGCTTACCTTCATTAGTATCAGCAACTTCAACACGTAAATCACCAGCTCTATCAACAGTACCTGATAAAACATTAATTATTGGCGTAATACGATCTTCAGTTAATAAATCAGCTAATAATTCACCAGCAACAAACATTTGTCTTGCAAAAATCAACGTTCGAAATGAAATTTGTTTAATTAATAACTCAGCTTGATCGTCTTGGTAACACTCAAATATTACATAACCACTATTTTCTTTAACCTTGGCAAAACCAAATATTTCTTTTTGTGCGGCTCTATCCGTTATTTCTGCTGCACACTCTTTTTCAAATCCTGGTCGACAATAGAGAATTATTTTGTTCAGTTTTTGCATATTCTTTCTTTCAATTATTTGAAAATATTATAAAGTCATCAAATTAATCTGATTGGACTTTATTTGTATACAAAGGCGCCTCACCTTTAGGACGGGTTTTAAAGCGTCGATGTAACCACATATATTGTTCTGGTGCTTTTAAAATTTCTTGTTCAATCGCTTTGTTCATAAAAGTAGCCGCTAGCACATCATCATCTATAGGATAATCTTTTAGCTCAGGTGTAACGTAAACCGTATAGTGACCATTTTTTTCGCGTTTAGGTGTGAAAGGAATAATTGCCGGCTGACTTAATTTGACTAGAATTCGAGTTCCAATGGTCGTTGCTGCTTTTTCTACCGCAAAAAGTGGTGCAAAAACACTATTTTTAGGCCCATAATCATGATCTGGCGCATACCAAAGCAGTTCACCATTCTTTAAGGCTCTTATCATACCTTTAGTATTATAGCGATCTAACATATATTTATTTGATTTCAAGCGCCCTTTTAATTGTACATAATCCATAACAGGGTTGTCGTTTGGTCGATAAACACCAACACCAGGATGACTCATACCTAAAATACGAGCACCGAGCTCTAGTGTTAAAAAATGAATTCCAATTAACAAAACACCTTGTCCTGACTGTTGTATCTGAGTAATATGTGAATCACCTTCAATTGAAGCGTGTTTTTTAAGTCTTTTGTCGGACCAGAACCACGCCATACCAGTTTCAAATATAGCAAGTCCTGTAGAAATAAAATTATCTCTTAATATCTTATCTCGTTCTTGTTCAGATTTTTCAGGAAAGCATAATTTTAAGTTTTGCCTTGCGGTCTCTTTACGCTTACCAATCAATTTCATTGAAAGTAATCCTAAGCCTTTTCCTAATTGATAAATAATCGGATATGGCAATAAAACGATCAAATATAAAATAAAAATGCCAAACCAGGTTAACCAATAGCGAGGATGCAATAATCGTTTTGTAAAAATAGGATGAATTTCTTGATTTTGACTCATATTAAGATTAAATAACCATTTAAACAAATGTTAGTTATTATATACCAATATCTTCAGTTATGCGGCAAAAAAATAAAATAATCAAACATAATCAAAATTTTTTATCATGAAATTTCTGAAAAGATTATTCAGAAAAGCAAATATTAAGGATTAAATTGATTAATCCCTAATAATCGATTTTTACTTATGATTCAGAAAAATATACCAGAAGGGCATTTATAAGAATATTTTAAGCTTTATATTGCTACTGGTGCTTTTATTGCTGGATAAGGATCGTAATCAACAATTTCAAAATCTTCAAATTCATAATCAAAAATCGTAGGAGGTCTGCGTTTAATGACAAGCTTAGGCAATGGTTTTGGCTCACGACTTAATTGTAAATGTGTTTGTTCCATATGATTGGAGTACAAATGAGTATCGCCACCTGTCCAAACAAAATCACCAACTTCTAAATCGCATTGTTGAGCAATCATATGAACTAATAATGAATAACTAGCAATATTAAATGGTAACCCTAAGAATACGTCACAAGAACGTTGATAAAGTTGGCACGATAGTTTACCTTGAGCGACATAAAATTGAAACAGAGCATGACATGGTGCTAACGCCATTTGATCAAGCTCACCTACATTCCATGCCGAAACTATCATTCGTCTAGAGTCTGGATCATTTTTAATTTGTTCGATTAGTTGCGAGATTTGATCTATCAGTCGATTATTGTCTGCCCCCCAAGCTCGCCATTGTTTACCATAAATAGGACCAAGATCACCATTTTCATCGGCCCATTCATCCCAAATAGTTACTTTATTATCTTTTAAATAATTGATATTAGTATCACCTTTAAGAAACCAAAGTAATTCATAGATAATTGAACGTAAATGACATTTTTTTGTTGTCACTAATGGAAAACCATCTTGCAAATTAAATCGCATTTGATGACCAAAGATCGATAATGTTCCTGTGCCTGTTCGATCTGACTTAGCCGTTCCCTCGTTTAAAATTTTTTGCATTAGTGATAAATACTGTTTCATTTTTTAATAGCCTTATTGTTAAATCTATATGCATATAAAAGCATTAAGACACCACCAATGATCATAGGGAGGCAGAGGATTTGTCCCATACTGATTATATTTAAAAATAATCCTAATTGTTCATCGGGTTGTCTAAAGAACTCAATTATAAACCTAAATATGCCATAGCAAACTAAAAACAGTCCAGAAACAGCACCAACTGGACGAGGTTTGCGAATAAATAAATTTAAAATAATAAATAGTACTATTCCTTCAAAAAACATCTCATAAAGTTGTGAAGGATGACGGGGTAAAACGCCATTTAATTGGCTGTATAAAGAAAACCATTCTGGATTTGCTTGAACAAACATAAAATCAGCATGCGCTGAAGTAGGAAATAACATACCAATTGAAGAGTTAGTTACTCTACCCCACAATTCACCATTAATAAAATTACCAAATCGACCAAACATTAATCCGATAGGTACTAATGGGGCCACAAAATCAGCTACTTGCATAAACGTCTTTTGTGTTTTTTTAGCAAAGATGGCAATAACACAAATGGCACCAATCAAACCTCCATGGAAAGACATCCCCCCTTCCCAAACTCTGAATAGGATAGTCGGATCTTCAATAAATGAATCAAAATTATAAAATAATACATAACCTAATCGTCCACCGATAAAGAGTCCTAAAAACCCCCAGAACAATAGGTTTTCAACTTGTTGTGATGTCCAATTACTATTGGGTTTATTGGCACGACGTTTAGCTAAAAACAAAGCACCAACAACACCAAATAGGTACATTGCACCATACCAATGTAATGAAATGGGTCCGATAGAGAAAGCAATTGGATCAAAATTGGGAAATTGTAAAAATTGATTCATTTTTTAACACGCTGTTTATTTTTTCGTTTGTGAGCAAAGTAGTTAAACCGTTTTTTCTTAGAAAGATTTGTTACAGACTCTTCTACTTCAGATTGGATAGTAAATGCAGATAAAGAAAATTCCTTCATTGCTTTGCGATATACATCTCGCTTAAAAGCAATAACCTGTCGTATAGGATACCAATAACTTACCCATTTCCAATCATCAAACTCAGGAGTTGAAGACATATTTAAATTAATTACTGATGTATCAGAAATTAATTCTAATAAAAACCATTTTTGTTTTTGACCAATACATACCGGTTGATTATCCCAACGAATCATACGTTTTGGTAATTTATACCTTAACCAACCATTGGTAACTGACAAAATTTTCACGTCTTTAGGTAGTAATCCTACTTCTTCATTTAGTTCACGAAACATTGCCTGTTCTGGCGTTTCATTAAGTTTTATTCCGCCCTGAGGAAATTGCCAAGAGTTTTGCCCATAACGCCGAGCCCAAAGCACTTGACCATACCTGTTACAAATAACTATTCCTACATTTGGACGGTAGCCATCATTATCGATCACTGACTACCTCAAAAAATTTATTTTTATATTGTTAAATTGTTTCACACATACAACAATAAATAAATAGGAAAATGATACTAATAGAATAAATATAATATCATACAACAGATTTTGTTAATAATTTAATAATTTTAATTATTAACAAAAGATAACAAATATAGTAAAAGCCTCTAAAAATCCTGTTTATTAGTAATCTATCATCTATAAAAAACTATTCGATAATATCAATAATCATACGTTCTGGAGTTTAAATCAAAATAGTGTACTCATTATTAATCTAGTACAAATAATTGAGGATAAATGTATAAATTATTGCTAATTAAGGTTCGTGAAAAATAAAATATCGACATCAATTTAAAAAAAAACAGCATAGCTAAAATTTCTTAATGCAAGTAGAAGTAACATTTGAAAATATGGACTATATTAAGATTAATTATTAAATAAAATTCTATTCATAAATAAAAATATATACAACAAAAAGTTGTTATCATGACGTTTTACAAACACGTTACATCTTAGTTATTCAGTAATTATATATTTTTCAAATATATATGTCATTATCCAAAATAAATATAGAAAATTTAAATTATCTATTATTTGCTCTTATATTTGCTCATAAAGAAATTGCTCTGATAAGCATACTAACAAAAAATACACTAATCCTAGAATGCGAAAAAGCCCAGCATTGCTGCTGGGCTCGTATATTTAAAAGTCTGGCGGCACCCTACTCTCACATGGGTAATACCCACACTACCATCGGCACTACGGCGTTTCACTTCTGAGTTCGGCATGGGGTCAG
>NZ_NASN01000119.1:0-568 GCF_002142015.1 Gilliamella sp. A7 | reverse complement strand
TAGTTATTATTTAACACCAAAATTAGATCCAAAAGTGTGTTATGCCCAGCCAAATTTGTATCCTGATAACGCTAGTTTAGCCGGTCGTGATTATGAGATAGATGGCATTTTATGGGATGCCGCACAAATCGAGAGTGACCATGATTATGGTGTTTATCGAGGGTATCCAAGTAAAGGTATTAAGGTATTGCGAGCAACCAATAGTGGTAATTATCAAGGTGAAACTTCAATAACTAAAAATAATTTTCCAACGACCGGGTCACATGGATTGTATTTTTATTTACTATTAGGCGGTATAACACCTGAAGCGGTATTAGCTGCCAATGGTAGAACGATAAAATCTGTAGAGGGGGGAAATGTTAGTTTATCATTAAGTGTAAGTAAAACCACTGAATGGGAGCATAATGAGCATGGACCCAGTCCATATGGATTGGCGCAACAAGCTATAAAAGTAACATTAGTTGGTCCACGCTATAATTCAGCGGATAAGAGTTTTAGACCTATGACATTTAAATTATATGCTGATAGTAATAAAAGTACGCTAATTTACGAATTTAAATTAATGCGT
>NZ_NASN01000118.1:0-594 GCF_002142015.1 Gilliamella sp. A7 | reverse complement strand
CTGGGCGGTAAGATTTTGATGATTGGTAAGGTATGGCGGTAAAACTCAGCTCATAAGCATCACTGCGGTTTCCCTGACCTTGCACCGTTAATATCATTATCCCTTCATCTATGCCGGTAATCGTACTGCCTTTGATGCGAATATGTTGCCCCGGGGCTAAATTGGCCTGATTACTTTTACCCCGGATAAGAATTTGACGGCTAATTACTTGCTCATGACGAATGCGGGCATACCATTCACCACTTTCAACACTATCACCCACCTTACCCGCATTACCATTATCTGTATGACTTGCATTACCAAAATTAGAGCTAATCTCACGGCTATTATCACCGCTGTTTTCATCATCATGATTACGGTTTTGATAATTTATATCATTGGTATTACTACCATTACTATTTAACCCTTTATAGTGTTCATCATAACGGTAATCGGTACCATAAGTGGTACTATTTTTCTGTTGGCTGTTCACTTCACCCAGTAAATTCGCCGGTGCATCTCGGTAGTTATAATCCTGTACTTTTACCGACGCTTCTACCATTTGACTGTGTAATGACATATCCCAGACACTTTCAACGCCGTTATCCAATGTGC
>NZ_NASN01000117.1:0-825 GCF_002142015.1 Gilliamella sp. A7 | reverse complement strand
AGTACGATTACCGGCATAGATGAAGGGATAATGATATTAACGGTGCAAGGTCAGGGAAACCGCAGTGATGCTTATGAGCTGAGTTTTACCGCCATACCTTACCAATCATCAAAATCTTACCGCCCAGCGCCTATCCCCTTCCCGACCATTGATGGCACCGTACCGGCACGAGTGACCAGTCCGGATAATGACACCTATGGTTATATTGATACACAAGGGCGTTATCGGGTTAAATTTAACTTTGACTTAAAAGAGTGGCGAAACGGTGAAGAGAGCTTATGGTTAAGGCTGGCTAAACCGTATGCAGGCAGTACGTATGGTTTTCACTTTCCACTGATTGACGGTACAGAAGTTGCGGTTGCGTTTACTAACGGAAATCCGGACCGACCTTATATTGCGCATGCGATGCATGACAGTAGTCATCCTGACCATGTCACCACCATAAACAAACATCGTAATGTGATTCGTACTCCAGCTAACAACAAACTGCGGATGGATGATAAACGCGGACAAGAGCACATCAAGTTAGCGACCGAATACGGTAAAACCCAACTTAACATCGGGCATTTAGTTGACCAAAACAAAACCCAACGAGGTGAAGGGTTTGAACTGCGCACCGATGAGTGGGGAGCGATTGCTGCCAATAAAGGCTTATACCTGACCAGTCAGACTGAGCCTAAGGCTCAGGGCAAACAGCTTGATATGCAAGCGGCTATTTCTCAGCTTGAAAATGCGCTATCGATTGCCAAAGCCTTACAAAATGCCGCAACCGAATCTGAAGCCCATGTGGCAGACACCGACAGTCAAGAGCAACTAAAAGCGACA
>NZ_NASN01000116.1:0-832 GCF_002142015.1 Gilliamella sp. A7 | reverse complement strand
TTAACCCATTTCAAGTTATCAATCTAAGGCAAGGGATTATTGTAAAAGTTTAGGTAGTGGTTATCGATTGCCAGATGTGAATGATTTTTCCAATACCAATCCTTACGATG
Source organism: Gilliamella sp. A7 (assembly GCF_002142015.1). Classification (NCBI taxonomy): domain Bacteria; kingdom Pseudomonadati; phylum Pseudomonadota; class Gammaproteobacteria; order Orbales; family Orbaceae; genus Gilliamella; species Gilliamella sp. A7. The sequence continues at coordinate 722 of NZ_NASN01000116.1, read as the reverse complement.
GTTGGATTGGCGGTTATATTACTAGATTTGGCTTTTATGCACGTCGGCAATTAAGTTATCAGAAGAATGGAAAATGGGTTGGTGGAATTGCGAATGAATGGGGATGTATGCCTATGAGTGAGGATGATCGTGACGCTAGTTGCCAATCTTATAAAAGTACAGATTGGAATTCATATCATTATTGGACGAATAATGTAGCAACAAATACTGCGCGTCCTCGTGATGAAGGAAAACCATTTTTATATGCTCCCGAAGGAGATATCGATATACTTCAATCTATTTGGTGGAAAATTCGTGCCGCATGTGTTACACCTTAAGTGTTAATTGTGTTAATCCTAAAATATAATAAGTGCAAGTTATAGTCACTGTTAGTTCTTGAAGTATTTTGACAGTTATTAGAATATTGGTTTTTTATTAATATATTGCATAAAAAAGATAAAAAAACCAATATAATGACTAGTATTTAACTAATTAAAAATTTTTTTAAATAGTTCTTTGCAATTATTGTTAAACGTAGTTATGATTTTATCAGTTTATAATTAGGATATAATATAGGGATATAATGGATAATCAAAATCAGTCTTACTTCAAACTACCTTTACTTTTTACTTTTGCTTGTTATTTCATTTGGTTGATAGTTCCAATGATTAACTTTTTCGATTTTGCCAACATTACTATACGTTATAGATATGATAATATTTTTGTTTATCATATAACATTGG
>NZ_NASN01000115.1:0-836 GCF_002142015.1 Gilliamella sp. A7 | reverse complement strand
TAAAGAAATTTCAAGTTATCAATCTAAGGCAAGGGATTATTGTAAAAGTTTAGGTAGTGGTTATCGATTGCCAGATGTGAATGATTTTTCCAATACCAATCCTTACGATGGTTGGATTGGCGGTTATGGTTATGAGAATAGTTATGGCTCTTATGCACGTCGGCAATTAAGTTATCAGGAGAATGGAAAATGGGTTGGTGGAATTGCGAATGAATGGGGATGTATGCCTAAGGATGAGTATGAGCATAATTCGACTTGCCAAACTTATAAAGGTACAGATTGGAATTCATATCATTATTGGACGAATAATGTAGCAACAAATACTGCGCGTCCTCGTAATGAAGGAAAACCATTTTTATATGCTCCCGAAGGATCTATCGATATACTTCAATCTATTTGGCAGATAATTACTGCCGCATGTGTTACACCTTAAGTGTTAATTGCGTTAATCCTAAAATATAACAAATGTAAGTTATAGTCACTGTTAGTTCTTGAAGTATTTTGACAGTTATTAGAATATTGGTTTTTTATTAATATATTGCATAAAAAAGATAAAAAGCCAATATAATACCTAGTATTTAACTAATTAAAATTTTTTTAAATAGTTCTTTGCAATTATTGTTAAACGTAGTTATGATTTTATCAGTTTATAATTAGGATATAATATAGGGATATAATGGATAATCAAAATCAGTCTTACTTCAAACTGCCTTTACTTTTTACTTTTGCTTGTTATTTCATTTGGTTGATAGTTCCAATGATTAACTTTTTCGATTTTGCCAACATTACTATACGTTATAGATATGATAATATTTTTGTTTATCATATAACATTGG
>NZ_NASN01000114.1:0-898 GCF_002142015.1 Gilliamella sp. A7 | reverse complement strand
AAAATCAGAAATGTATCATGGACAATGCTTTGAAGATGCAGATAAATTGATTGAAAAAATAGAAGAATATATAGAATACTACAACACCAAACGGATTAAAGCCAAATTAAAAGGCCTGACTCCGGTTGAATATCGAAATCAGGCCTTACAAGCCGCTTAATCAAAGTGTCCAACTTTATGGGGTCACTTCAAATCCAACAGAGTGGCAAAAAATGGCTCAAATGGTGTGGACTGAAATTGCTGAGCCTTATATTGTTCAAGACGAACGCTATCAACAAAGTTGAATTACAGGCTCCCTCCGATCTAACCTTGATCGGGGATCTATCTAATAGAAAAAATAATTCATATAGTTATGGAGATGTAAATGCAGAAAATATATTATTTATACCATGTTCGTTATGAAGATATCGACGATGAAGATGTTAAGGTTGAAGATAAAGATGTTATTTTAGAAGACTAATATCTATCAGTTCAGTTCTGCGATATTTATCGCAGAACTGAACTGATTATTTACCCATGTTGTGATCTACCTACCAAAGTGAACTAGTTACTTATCAAGTATGCAATCTAATTCACAAATTCGAAGATTAATATATTTTCTTTAGCGTTAATAGTGACTATATAGTCAGTAGTGCAACCAATTTCCTAAAGTCTACTCACTTTAACGAACAATCTTTCCTAAATTTGATAAGATGACCTTGAAAGAAAAAGTAAATTATTTCAATCTGACTATTATATATAATCAGTCAAATCGGGTCTACGTTATTACAAAATTCAAAAGATTAAGGTTTAGGATGGAAATCATCAATTTGCTCTTTCCATTCGTTGTAATCCCAAACAATAATTTTGGTTTTTAACTTAGCTAACTCATTTTGTGCAGCTTGTTTTTGTTCTGGGG
>NZ_NASN01000113.1:0-1026 GCF_002142015.1 Gilliamella sp. A7 | reverse complement strand
AATTATGCTAGTAAATAAACTTAAAGCTAGCAAATTATGGCCAATTAGGCTATCGCATATTTAAGTGAATGGAATTGAGAATGAATAATAAAGTGAAACAATCAAAGTTCAAAATATTATTGGCAATCAGCATTATTATGGCTATTGGTAGTTATTTTTTATATTTTCATCATTTATTTAAGCAAGACAGAGACTTTGGTTTTGTTGATACAGAAAATATAACCATGGACTACACTATTTACCCGTCAACCATTCCTGAAAACCAATTATTACGTATAAAAGAAGCTAAAGAACTATATAGTCGAGCATTCGACGATCAAGTATTTTATACTGTCCAATCCCCTGATGAGTTAGTAAAATTTATCAAACATGCTTGGCAGTGGGATAAAAATGCAATGCCCTATTATTATGATCTTCTTCATTGGCATGACTTATATGATGAAAATGTTAGAGAAGACGGTTATATATCATTTACTGAATTTATGAAAAAATATCGCGATCAGTTAGTTGATAACACTGGCAAACCATTAGTTGAACCGGTGGTATTTAAAAATCCGGATATGGATATTTATTTATGGAATAAATTCGCTGATTTAAAATACCCAAAATTTGCTTACCGAAAGGGGTGGAAATTTAGTCCATGTAAAGGCAATAAAAATGGGGAATATCTTCCATGCACTGATGAACAATTAAAAGAGAGTATTAAATATTTCACTTATGCTTTAGAAGGTGGTTATCACTGTTATGAGGATTTGACTGCACGAATGCTGTTTCAACAGGGCGATCATTATAAAAATAACGATTTTAAAAAAATTAATAAATTAACCGAATATCGTAAATCATTAACGCTAGAAGATTTAAAACTGGCAATTGATTATACCGAAATAATGGCTGAGCACAGCTCAATTATTGGTATATTAAGGGTCACTGAAGCCTATTTATATGGTTTAGGGCGTGAGCAAGATCTCGTAAAAGCCTATGCATGGACACTATTAAGTGATTATGCAAAACAAACAATCATTGAGA
>NZ_NASN01000112.1:0-1026 GCF_002142015.1 Gilliamella sp. A7 | reverse complement strand
AATTATGCTAGTAAATAAACTTAAAGCTAGCAAATTATGGCCAATTAGGCTATCGCATATTTAAGTGAATGGAATTGAGAATGAATAATAAAGTGAAACAATCAAAGTTCAAAATATTATTGGTAATTAGCATTATTATGGCGATTGGTAGTTATTTTTTATATTTTCATCATTTATTTAAGCAAGACAGAGACTTTGGTTTTGTTGATACAGAAAATATAACCATGGACTACACTATTTATCCTTCAACCATTCCTGAAAACCAATTATTACGTATAAAAGAAGCTAAAGAACTATATAGTCGAGCATTCGACGATCAAGTATTTTATACTGTCCAAGCCCCTGATGAGTTAGTAAAATTTATCAAACATGCTTGGCAGTGGGATAAAAATGCAATGCCCTATTATTATGATCTTCTTCATTGGCATGACTTATATGATGAAAATGTTAGAGAAGACGGTTATATATCATTTACTGAATTTATGAAAAAATATCGCGATCAGTTAGTTGATGACACTGGCAAACCATTAGTTGAACCGGTGGTATTTAAAAATCGGGATATGAAGAGTTATTTATGGAATAAATTCGCTGATTTAAAATACCCAAAATTTGCTTACGAAAAGGGGTGGAAATTTAGTCCATGTAAAGGCAATAATAATGGGGAATATCTTCCATGCACTGATGAACAATTAAAAGAGAGTATTAAATATTTCACTTATGCTTTAGAAGGTGGTTATCACTGTTATGAGGATTTAACAGCACGAATGCTGTTTCAACAGGGCGATCATTATAAAAATAAAAATTTTAAAAAAATTAATAAATTAACCGAATATCGTAAATCATTAACGCCAGAAGATTTAAAACTGGCAATTGATTATACCGAAATAATGGCTGAGCACAGCTCAATTATTGGTATATTAAGGGTCACTGAAGCCTATTTATATGGTTTAGGGCGTGAGCAAGATCTCGTAAAAGCCTATGCATGGACACTATTAAGTGATTATGCAAAACAAACAATCATTGAGA
>NZ_NASN01000111.1:0-1056 GCF_002142015.1 Gilliamella sp. A7 | reverse complement strand
TGCAGTGTTTTCATTTTAGTTTAGCTCGTCAACGAATTAATTGTTTAAGCAGTTGACAATCAGTTAACTATCCTATTGAAGTTGATTTAGCCTTTATTAAAAGTCTAAAAAAGCATTATTTGTAATTTAATATTAAATTATTAATTAACTATGATAAAAATTTTATGCAACAGAGACTTTAATAAACACTATTTTAGTGTTTATTAAAGTCAGTTAAAACTTTTTTTCCAAATTCGTAGCATAAAATCAAAGCTTTTAAGTTCAACTTTACTTTACATATCTTGACAAAATTTAACATTACAAAATTTGATATAGCAAGTGGTTTAAATTATAATTATTGTCAAAAAATATTTCATTTTATGAAATAAAACAATGTGATGATTTTAAAATAAATTGGTGTGTGTTACTGATTAGTTATTGCGTAGTTAACCATAAATTAGGACTATTTAACCGATTATTCTTTTAAGTGTTAGCAATATATTCACATCCACATTCATTTTTTTCTTTTATAGATTTATTTACCGCTCAATTCTTGTTATTTGGAGTCAATTTGATAAAACCATTTTTTTGCTTAAAATCAATGCTAATAATTGTATTGATTATAATTAGTTTATTAACGATTCCCTTTAATTCCACATATGCTTTAAATATAACTACAGCCAATGCAATTCATGGAGGAGCACCATATCTTACTTATGATGGAGGTACCACTAAAGCGGATAGTACGGAAAGTTTATTGAGTATAACTTTATCCGATGGAACAGTAATAAGTGCGGAAAATGATGAATCAAGTCTAACAAATCCAATTGAGTTACCGAATCAAGGCGATACTTATGCGAGTATTCAAACCATCGTTCCGTTACCACAGTCAGGTAATAGTAATTACCCTAAAGTGAAAATGACCGATTTACTCAAAGCGCCATATAACTATTTTGGTGATGATGATGGCGATGGATACGATGATGTAGCCGGTGAAGTTATCGCAACAGCGAGTGGTGATATAGGCGTTAAATGGGAAAACATTAATGGTATTGATGTGACCGATACCGTTAAAAA
>NZ_NASN01000110.1:0-1061 GCF_002142015.1 Gilliamella sp. A7 | reverse complement strand
ATGTCTAAAGAAAAATTTGAACGTACAAAACCCCACGTTAACGTTGGTACAATCGGCCACGTTGACCATGGTAAAACAACTTTAACTGCAGCGATCACATCAGTATTATCTAAAAAATACGGTGGTCAAGCTCGTGCATTCGATCAAATCGATAACGCACCAGAAGAAAAAGCACGTGGTATCACCATCAATACTTCACACGTTGAATACGATACACCAACTCGTCACTACGCACACGTAGACTGCCCAGGCCATGCTGACTATGTTAAAAACATGATCACTGGTGCGGCACAAATGGACGGCGCTATCTTAGTAGTAGCAGCAACTGATGGTCCAATGCCACAAACTCGTGAGCACATTCTTTTAGGTCGTCAAGTAGGTGTACCTTACATCATCGTATTCTTAAACAAATGTGATATGGTTGATGATGAAGAATTATTAGAATTAGTTGAAATGGAAGTACGTGAACTTCTATCTCAATACGATTTCCCAGGTGATGATACACCAGTAATTCGTGGTTCAGCGCTTAAAGCGTTAGAAGGCGATGCAGCATGGGAAGACAAAATTGTAGAATTAGCAGAAGCATTAGACAGCTACATTCCAGAACCAGAGCGTGACATTGATAAACCATTCTTATTACCAATCGAAGACGTATTCTCAATCTCAGGGCGTGGTACAGTAGTAACAGGTCGTGTAGAGCGCGGTATCATCAAAGTTGGTGAAGAAGTTGAAATCGTTGGTATCAAACCAACTTCAAAAACAACTTGTACTGGTGTAGAAATGTTCCGTAAATTACTAGACGAAGGTCGTGCTGGTGAGAACGTAGGTGTATTATTACGTGGTACAAAACGTGAAGAAATCGAACGTGGTCAAGTATTAGCAAAACCAGGTTCAATTACTCCACATACAGATTTCGAATCAGAAGTGTATATTCTAAGTAAAGATGAAGGTGGTCGTCATACTCCATTCTTCAAAGGTTACCGTCCACAGTTCTACTTCCGTACAACAGACGTAACAGGTACTATTGAATTACCAGAAGGCGTAGAAATGGTAATGCCAGG